>JBELMC010000036.1:0-26754 GCA_042096155.1 Dinoroseobacter sp. | reverse complement strand
GTCATGTTCTTGGTGGTGTGTGTGGTGCGCAATGTGGGCAAGCCTTGGCGCGACAGGGCCAAAACCGACGGTGTCTTGGTGGTTTCCAGCGCAATCTGCCAGGCTTCTGCGGTCTCAACCACATCTGCAGGCCGGAACATATAGATGTTTGGGGTCGCGCGCAGCATTGCCAGATGCTCAACCGGTTGGTGGGTCGGACCATCTTCGCCCACGCCAATACTGTCATGAGTCATCACATAGATCGGCGCGATCTTCATCAACGCCGACAGCCGCATCGCGGGCCGGGCATAATCGGTAAAGGTAAAAAATGTACCGCCATAGGGCCGCACACCGCCATGCAAGATCATGCCGTTCATCGCCGCCGCCATGGCGTGCTCGCGGATCCCATAATGAATGTGACGGCCTTTGCGGTCCTCGGGCGAGAAGATCCCAAGATCGGTGGTATTGGTCAGATTTGACCCGGTCAGATCGGCTGATCCGCCAAGTGTCTCGGGCATCACAGAATTGATCACTTCCAGCGCCATCTGCGAGGCTTTACGGGTCGCGACTTTGGGCTGATCTTCGGACAGGCGTTTTTTATGCGCCTTGAGAGCCGCCGAGAGCTTTTTGGGTGTCTGTCCTGCAAAGACACGGGCGAACTCGGCCTGTTTGGTGGTTGACAAGGCTGTAAGGCGGGCCTGCCATGCGGCGCGGGTGGCGGATCCGCGGGTGCCAACGGCCGCCCACCAAGATTTCAGCTCGGCGGGGATCTCGAAAGCCGGGTGCGGCCAGCCATAGGCGGCTTTGGTATCTGCGATGAGCTTGGCGTCGGTCAGCGCGCCATGACCTTTGGCGGTATCCTGGGCCGATGAACCGATCGCAATATGGGTCTTGCAGGCAATCATCGCGGGTCGTGCGGAGGCCTTGGCCGCCGTCAATGCACGGTCGATATCCTCAGGATCATGGCCATCGCAGCTGAACACGTCCCATCCTGAGGCAGCAAAGCGGGCCTTCTGGTCGGTGCGGTCCGCCAAAGCGACAGATCCGTCAATAGTGATGCCATTGTCATCCCACAACACAATCAGTCGCGACAATTCTTGACGGCCCGCAAGGGCGAGCGCTTCCTGGCTGACGCCTTCCATCAGGCACCCGTCACCAGCCACGCAATAGGTATAATGGTCGAAGATCTTCTTGCCCCAGACTGCGCGCAGGTGCGCCTCGGCCATCGCAAAGCCAACTGCATTGGCGATCCCCTGACCCAGCGGGCCTGTCGTGGTCTCAATGCCACGGGCGTGACCATATTCGGGGTGGCCTGCGGTGACGGCTCCCAATTGGCGGAAGTTTTTTACTTGGTCCAACGTCATATCGGGCGAGCCGGTCAGATGCAGCAGCGCGTAAAGCAGCATCGAGCCATGACCCGCCGACAGAATGAACCGATCGCGATCAGGCCACTCGGGATGGCTCGCGTCAAATTTCAAATGTTTTGAATATAAGACCGTTGCGACATCGGCCATCCCCATCGGCATGCCAGAATGGCCAGAATTTGCCGCGGCAATGGCATCAAGTGTTAATGTGCGGATGGCAGCGGCACGCATCCAGTGGTCGGGGTGCGCGGCGCGCAAAGCAGAGATATCCAAACCGGGACTCCTGTGGAACAAAAACGAAGGGTCGCGCGCTGATACGAAGCCTCGGTTGGAAGATCAAGAACCTGGGCTAAGCAGTTGAGCAATAACAGCTGGTTTTTGTTCAGTGGTGTTTGCCAGCGGCGGTCCGATCGCTCAATATAGTGGCGCATCGTGCGATTCGCGGTCAATGACACAGCGGGGCAGCGCACTTGGATGCAGACGCCCATGGCTGCGCAATGGCCAAGCGGCGATGGGGCAACAGGAGACGACGCGCATGACCGAGCTGGCAGAGCTTGAAAAACGCATAGCTGAGGCGATCGAGCGGATCAGGTCCGGGATTGAAGGTCTGCAACCGGCCTTTGATGCCGAAATGGTACCTGCCGCAGAGGCGGATGCTTTGGCGGCTCAGTTGGCCTCGGTCACATCGGATTTGTCAGACGCCACGGTTGCTTTGGAAGCCGAGCGGGCCAAAACGGCGAGTTTGGAAAACCAGCTGTTGGCGGCGCAAGCGCAGCAAACCGCAGCCCGAGACGCCGCAGTCAGTGCCTCTGATCAGGCTGCAACCGACGCGGAGCTGCGCACGCTGCGCAGCACGGTCCAAGATCTGCAGACCGCCAATGCCGCGCTGCGCCAATCGGCGTTGGCAAATGTCAGCGATCCTGAACTGATCAATCGCAGTCTCGCCGCCGACCTTGAAGCGGTTCAAGCCGCTCGTTTGTCGGAATTGCGCGACATTGATGCGATCCTGACCACCTTGACCCCGATCATAGAGGGAGCGTCCCATGCCTGACGTGGAAATCGCCATTGGCGGCAAACTGTTTTCGGTCTCGTGCCAAGCGGGTGAAGAGGCCTATCTGCAATCCGCAGCAGCGTTGCTGGACAGCGAAGCTCAGATGCTGGCCGATCAACTGGGTCGGATGACACCGGAACGGATGTTGTTGATGGCAGGCTTGATGTTGTCAGATAAGACTGTGGGCCTCGAAGAAGATCTGCGTCGATGCGAGGCCGAGTTGAAGACGCAACAAAATATGGTCGAGCAGCTGCGCGCCCAGCCTGCGCCTGCACCGGAGCGGATCGAGGTGCCGATGATCCCGCCTTCGGTGCCCGAGGCGCTTGCCGAACTGGCGGCACAAGCGGAATCTGTCGCAGACGAGGTCGAAGCCAAGGCGCGCGCGACCACTTAGAGCGTCTTCATCTTGATCCGCTTCGGGGGTCTCAACCGAGGTCAGGTGCGGTTGTGTTGTGTCGGGCAGATTTTGGGGGTCAGCAATGGGCAAACAGAGGCGGACCTAGCTAATACCAACTTGATGCAGCTGTTCAGCAATGATGAAACGGTATGCATTCCCCACCTTCGGGAATTATGTTGCGAACCATGTCAACCTGTACATCTTTGCTTTTGGCATGCAGCATGGGTCCAATTCAATATTCGCATCAAAATGATCCTCAATCGCACGCTTGTTCCGACCGGTTGCAAAAATTAGCGTATCGATATCCGCTGCGAACGCCTCTTCCGCGGAGTATTGAATCAGAGGTTTGTCAATGATCGAAAACAACTCTTTTGGCATCGTCTCGGTTGCGGGTAAAAACAGCGCATCAACTCCAGCAACAGAAAAGACAGCTTTTCTAATTTTCATGAAATAAATCTCTAGTGAATATTTTACCAACGACATCGGCCAACTCATCTGTCATTCGATTGGCGACGATTATATCGGATACTCTTTTAAACTCTTCAATATTCGATAATACCGTTGAATTGTCAAAAGTGTCTGCAGCCAAAGCTGGTTCATAAACAACGACATTTATTCCCTTTTCTTTAATACGTTTCATAATGCCCTGGATTGAACTATGCCGAAAATTATCACTTTCCGTCTTCATAACGAGGCGATAGATACCAACAGTTTGGGGTTGTTTTTTGATAACAAAATCTGCCAAAAAATCCTTTCGGGTTGAATTGGCATCAACGATTGCGCGTATCATATTCTGTGGAACAGCGTCGTAATTTGCCAACAACTGCTTTGTATCTTTCGGCAAACAATACCCACCATAACCAAATGATGGGTTATTATAATGATCACCAATACGTGGATCGAGTGACACACCATCAATAATCTCACGGCTGCTCATGTCACCAGCCAGCGCATAACTATCGAGCTCATTAAAAAATGCTACCCGCATCGCTAAAAATGTGTTCGAAAAAAGTTTAATTGCTTCTGCTTCCCGCGTTCCGGTGAATATCACGTCAATATCTGTTTTTAAAGCACCTCGTGCGAGCAAATTCGCAAACGTTTCTGCACGCGTCGATTTTTCACCCACGACTATTCGACTCGGATTTAGATTATCAAAAAGAGCACGTCCTTCTCTTAAGAACTCTGGTGAAAAAATTACATCGTCAGTTTGCAAGTGCTCTCTGATATCATCAACAAATCCAACAGGGATCGTGGACTTCACAATGATACACGCATCCGGCTCACATTCAACGATCTCAGCAATCACAGCCTGAACTGAAGATGTATCGAAAAAATTAGTCGTTTCATCATAATTTGTCGGCGTTGACACAATCACGAAATCGGCACCAACGAGCGAGGATTTTAGGTCAGTACTTGCCGATAAGTTCAAATACTTTTCGCTCATATATTCTGAAAGCTCGGCATCAATGACTGGTGACTTGCGCGCATTGACGGCAATAACCCGTTCTTGGGATAAGTCTACCCCAATAACTTCATTGTGCTGCGCCAAAAGAACAGCATTGGAAAGCCCAACATATCCCAATCCGACTACGACAATTTTATAACTTTTGTCCAAAATGACTCTTCCGTAAAAAATATTTCTCTGCTTGGAATGGGACTTGTAAATTTACTCTGCAATGTCCTTTGCACCCCATCGCTCAATAAAAAAAGCGCTTGTACATTATCTAAGCTCGCCTTCGCGCTGATAAATTCTGTCGATGAAACAAATTTTTTCGTGCGAAGTGTACTCACGGGCAATTTTTTACCGATTTACTTTGCTGCCAAATTGACGTTGCGCAAAAAATTAATCCCAGTCAATAGGGCAACCGCAGACCAACTCCAGTCTTATCCTTCAACTTTTTGGACCTGTCCCGCTTTCGTGTCGCCGCCAGTGCTCGTTTAGGCCACTTTTCTTTCGAATGCGACGGGGCTTTTCCAGCCGAGCGTTGAGTGTCGGTGGCGCGGATTGTAAAAGCCATTGATGTGTTCAAAGATGGCTATCTCGGCCTTCCGTCGGCTCACCCAAGAATGCCACCAGATCGGCTTAGCTTTGAGTGTTTTGCAGAGCGTCTCAGCAGCTGCGTTGTCATAGCACTTAGGTGCGCGACATTTGCTCTGTGCCTATGGATAAAGATGCCGAAGCAATTTACACGCAAACGGAAGTGTCATGCGTGCGTCACTTGGGCAGTCTACCGATGACAGGTCATTCGTATTAATTTTGACCAGAGGAGTTGCCATGAGACTATGCGCCGTACTGGCCAGCGCAGCGCAGGCGAGACCCTCATGCTGACGGTCCTCCCCAAGTGGCGCTTGTGGGTCAATCCCGAGAAGCAGGGCGACCCCCAAAAGCACCTTTTGAAAACAGGGCTGTTTTTTGTGGACAAATCCGACAACCTCCACCGGTATAATCATTGCGGCTCCTGGCGCTGGAACCTCATTCGGGAGCAGCAGGTGTGATCCAGACTTTTGTAGGGGCTGAGGTTTATTTGCCCGGCGAGATTGCCGACACGACTGTCACGATGGACGGCGGCACGATCGTAGAGATTGGCGGCCCCGTTCAAGGCGATGTTATGGATGCGCGCGGTAAGGTCCTCGCGCCTGCTCTGATCGACGTGCATGGGGATGCGTTCGAGCGCCAGGTGATGCCGCGACCGGGTGTCTTCTTTCCGATGGAAACGGCGGTGTTGGAGACAGATCGCCAGCTCGCGGCCAATGGTATCGCGACGAGCTATCATTCGATCACGCTCAGCTACGAGCCGGGTCTGAGAAGCGTGGAACGCGGGCGGTCGATGATGCAAGCCATCCTCGATCTGGCGCCGCGCCTGACGGTGGAAAACAGGTTTCAGCTGCGCTGGGAAACCTTCGCCTTCGAGGCGCTCGAGACGCTCGATTGGGCGATGGACGCGCCGCTGAAACCGTCGCTGGCGTTCAATGACCACCTGTCCATGGCAATGCGCAGCGCCGACACGGTGATGCAGGAACGCGCCTTTGAGCACAGCCCAGAGTTCCAAGTGATGGACCTCAGCGACGCCGAACTTTTTGCGAAGCGCTATCGCAAGCACACCGAACGATCCGGGCTAGATTTCGAGAAACACAAAGCCTTGGTGCATAAGGTCTGGGAACGACGTCCCGACGTTGTCGACACGATGAAAACCTTAGCTACCAAGGCCCAGGCCAAGGGAATCCCGATGCTCAGCCATGATGATACGCAGGCGCAGACGCGGATGTTCTACAACCGGATCGGCGCCACCGTATCCGAGTTTCCGATGACGATGGGTCCAGTTGAACAGGCCCGCGCGAATGGTAATCTGATCATCTTCGGCTCCCCTAACGCCGTGCGCGGGGGCAGCCATATCGGCTCTCTCGGCGCAGGCGACATGGTTGAGGCGGGCCTGTGTGATGTGCTGGCTTCTGACTATTACTACCCCGCCATGTTGGCGGCCGTGGATCGCCTAGATCGCGAAAGGCGCGCAGAGCGCTTGGCGTTGTGGTCATTGATCAGCTTGGGGCCAGCGAAGGCGATGGGGTTGAGAGACCGGGGAGAAATCGCCGTCGGCAAACGCGCAGATCTTGTGCTTGTTGACTGGCCCAAAGGGCAGACACCGGCGATCCAAGGCACGTGGGTCGCGGGCCGCCCAGCCTACCGCGGGATACCGCTGGCTATATGACGTTCAACCGGGACTACCTGCCAGCAATTGGCCTCGGGATCACCCAGATCATGGGTTACGGTGTGCTCTATTACGCCTACACGATCCTTTTGCCCAAAATGACCGAACCGCTGGGACTGACCTTGTCAGGCATCTTCGGCGTTTTGTCCTTGGCGCTTTTCGTGGGCGGGTTCATGTCCCCGGTGGCGGGCATTTTGACCGACCGCTTTGGCGGGCGCTACGTCATGACCGGCGGTGCGTTGCTGGCGGGGCTCGCCACCATGACACTGGCCTTGGCCGACGGACGGGTGAGCCTTTTCTTCAGTATCCTCGTCATCGAAGCCGCTGCGATGTTCGTGCTCTATCCGGTGGCGTTTGCGGCCATTGCGCGGCTGGACCTTGGGGTCAGCCCTCAGCGATGCATCACGGTCATCACCCTCTTTGGCGGTGTCGCCTCTACGATCTTTTGGCCTTTGACGCTGGCGCTTCATGACGCGGTGGACTGGCGTAGCGCATGGTTGATCCTGGGCCTTGCCTACCTTGTCGTCTGCGTTCCACTGCATTGGTGGAGCCTGAGCGGCCCTGAAAGCGACCCCGCTGCGTCGAAATCAGAGACAGGCGATCAATGGCCCGAGCTGACAGGCCGCGACCGGAGACGCGGCATGCTGTGGATGGTCACCTCCTTCATGTTTTCAGGCTATTTGATGGGCGCGGTCATGACGCTCTGGGTCACGAATGTCCAAGACCTTGGGCATACGGCAGCACTGGCCGCGCTTGCAGGCGCCGTCATCGGTCCATTCAAGACTGTGGGTCGGTTTCTGGAGCTTATGATCAGCCGAAATCTTTATCCGCTGGTGACCTATATTCTGGCGCTGGGACTTATGTTTGCGGGCTTCCTAACGATCCTAGCTGTGGGATTTACCGTGCCAGGCATCATTCTGGCCGCGGCGCTTTATGGCATGGGCGACGGGATCAAAACGATCGCACGCGGCACGCTTCCGCTCGCGTTGTTCGGCCACAAAGGCTACGGCGCGCGCCTTGGGTGGATCAATTCCGCATCGATGGCCGCGAACGCCTCGGCCCCGTTTGCCTTCGCCTACCTCACGCAGGAATTTGGTGGCTGGATCAGCTTTGCCGCCATGACTGCGATCCTTGGCGCGGCCATCTTGTTTTCATTTTTAATCCCCGATGCGCGCAAAACCCAAAGGAGACCTTCCCATGACACCGCTTAAGATAGGTGCCTGCCTCGCACCGCATGAAATCGTGGACCATCGCGACTGGCTCTTTGACGCAGAGCGAGATCTTGAGCTGCAAGGATTCAGCACGCATGAGGACTTGACGACTGCGTTCGAGGACCGCATCAGCGCCGCCAAAGAGGCTCTGGTTGGGTTCACGGGGCGTCTTGGGATGCACGGGCCTTATGAGGGGCTCGACATGGACAACAAGGATCCAGAGGTCCGACCCGTTGTCACGGCCCGTTTTCTCAAAGCACTGGAAGCCGCGGATCGGGTGGGCGCACGACAGATGGTGCTGCATTCGCCGTTCAACCGTTGGTACGCGTGGAACCGGCTCAACAAGCCGAACTATTGGGAGAGCAAGCTGGCGCGTATCCATGATGTGATGTTGCCCGTCGTCAAAGCGGCGGAGGCGGCGGGGATCACACTGGTGATCGAGAATATCCTTGACGTGGACCCAGCCAGCCGCCGCGCCATGCGCGACAGCTTTGAGAGCAGTGCCATCGCGCTCTCCATCGACACCGGCCATGCGCATCTGGCGCGCCGCATGTCAGGCGCCCCGCCCGTGGATTATTTCGTCCGCGATGCGGGCGATCAGCTGCGCCATGTTCACCTGCAAGACCTCGACGGCCACGCCGACCGTCACTGGGCCCCGGGCGAGGGTGAGATCCACTGGCAAGAGGTGTTCCGCGCCTTGTCGGAATGCCCATCCCAGCCGCATCTTGTTCTGGAACTGCGCCGCAAGTCGGACATTCCGCAGGGCTTTGCCTTTCTGCAAGGCCTCGGTCTGGCGACATGATCCGGAAAGACGTTAGGCATGTCTGCTTCGCGGGACGAAGCTGCCTTTTGCTGCGGTTGCAACAGCTTCGGCTAGGGATGCGGTCAAAACCGTGGTTTTGATGTCGGGTACAACTGTGCTAATGATTGGTTACCATTTGGCGATCACTGTGGGGTTTTGCGCACTTGCTTTCAAAGAGCTTGACTTTGAGTGGTACAACCTTCATTTTCGCTCTGAGGCGCCAACTTGTTGTGCCCTCTTTCCGAGACCCGCGCGCAAGCGCGGGTTTTCGTGCTTATGGAGATGTGTTTGACCTACGTAGTGTATTTGGACGAATTTGGACACATTGGACCATACATCAGCTGAACAGATCCACACCACAATGACAGCCCCGTCTTTGGCTTGGCAGGGTTTGCTCTGCCCATAGACCAAGTACGGGGGTTCGGGACGTGGTTTTTCCAACGCAAACAGGAGTTACTTGCGTTTGAAATAAAACGGGCGGAACAGCATCCAGCAGTCTGGGAAAAGAAAGGCGCAAGTCTCTATACAGTAGCCAATGTTACGAAGTATCATGAACTCCGCCGTTTCACGTTCAGGTTATTTAATAAAATCGATAGCCTAGGAGGGTTTTTATTTCATGTAGGCGGTACAAAAACCCATGCCCCTGAAGAGCATAACCCGAACCAACTCTACCGCAATGTGCTTAGAGAGGCGATCAAACGCCTCAACCAACATTGTGAAGAAGATTGTAATCCAAATGAAAATTTCATTCTGGCACTCGATGAGCACGACCAGCGAGCTGCCTTGATTACTGAATCTGCTATCGCGATGTATAACCCCGCTGAGCCGCGGCGCTGCCTGATTGAGCCACCATTCCAAGTTGAAAGTCACCGCTATCAAACGATGCAGGCTGCTGATTGGATTGCAGGGCTTGTTGGACGCTTTGGCGCGGTTTGGAAAGCCCCTGCAGAGTATCCCGAAAACGAGATTTTCAGGAAATTCTTTGAAGACCGATTTAATCAGAGGTCGGTTCGGAGCGGGATTCGTAACTAGTCTTTCCATGTCCTTGCCACGAGGGCAGTACTTTTTCGGTAATCATAGAAGCAGCCGTTAGTTCGGATCGCAGCATTGGTCAAACTGGGCTCAGAGCTGCCATTCATAGGTTGGCTGTGGCGCCGCTCAGCTGCTTGGCGAAATTTTTATGTGTCGTTATGGGCGCCAAGAGCGGTCCGTAAAGGCAAGGTTGCTGCCGACAAAACTTGCGACCACATGAGGTCTGCCAAGATCGTCCTGCCGGACCACGACGAAATCTCCGCGCAATCCGGGCGCCAGTCTGCCGCGGTCGTGTCGTTCGACCGCGGCAGCAGGACTGGAAGAGACAAGACCCCAAGCCGATGCAAGATCGCAGACCCCCTCTCGGGCCAGTTTGAAGGGCGCGTGTAGCAGCGCGGGATAGTCATAATCAGAGACCAGAGCGTCGCAGAGCCCGGCTTCAATCAGCTCTTAGGCGGACACATTCCCCGATGTGCTGAGCCCGCGCAGGGCATTTGGCGCACCCATCACAATGGGGTTGCCAAGATCGCGCGCGGTTTGCGCGGCCGCGAGCGTCAGCGGAAACTCTGCGATTGTCGCGCCGACCGCGTTGGAGCTGCGTCGGGTTGCGATCAGTTCCAGATCGACGTTGCGCAACGCAACCCGTTCAGGAAAATCAGCGCCCACGCGTGGCTGAAGGTGGTGTTCATGTCCGTCTCCGTGCGCGTCTATGATGCCCGGCAAGATCAAGCAGTCCGAGACGTCAATCACTTGCGCCGCGGCTGAAGCTGTCTCAGAGATGACCCCAGCGTCCATGTGCAAAGCCGCGTCGGAAAGTTGGCCATCAAGGCCCAAAACCCACCCCCCCTTCAAGGTCAAACCGGTGGTGGATTGCACATATCTTTCAAGCAGTTTTTCCATGGAGCTCGTTTGCGATTTTAGGGTCGATGGGATGTCTTGGAAGGGCGTCGCACCATTCCGATTTCCGCCTGTGCAACGGCTCTGCAACCGCAGCATGACAGGACTATTATTTTGCCAATGTCCGGGTGCGAAAAGCAGCAACCAGCCGATGAGCTTTGTCGCCGCGCCGCACCCGATTGTCAGAAACAAAAGTCAGAGGTAGTGTCATAGAATCGGTACACTGTGGGGAGTGCGAGATGCTGAGGGCAACCTATTTCGCTGAGCGGGATGAAAACAATCAGGTGTGCGCGCTTTGGGTGCGACCAGACAGCGGCAAGTCGGTCAGAGTTTTTGACCCCGCGACCGAAGTCTTAGAGCCCGCTGACCGCGCCACCATGAGCGGCGCCACAGAGGCTGAGATCAAGCAATGGCTTGCCGTTCAAACCGCCATATTGGCCCGCTAGGCGCTGTTAAGGGCGCGTGGAGTTACGGCATGTAGCTTCTTCAAAAAACGCTCGAGTTCGGGCTCGCATTTGCCGCTGGTGAACACTCAACGTTAGTCAGGGCCGATACCTCTTGTCAAAGGCCGGTTGCGGCAGAGCGATTCAACGCTTTGGCAATTCTGGCCAGAAGTGTCCCTGCAAGGGTCAAGAGCGCCACAATTCGAAAGAGGTGATGCGTCGCGACAAAGGCGACATCCGCCTGGATCGCCAGGGACACAAGGCTCATTTCGTTCAATCCCCCAGGTGCATAGGCCAAAAGAATTTGCGCAGTGCTGTGGCCCGTCACCTGGTGAATGACCCAAGCAAAGCACGTCGCCACAGCCATCATGATCGCTGTGGACGCCAGAGCCAGCTTAAGGGCGTGAAAGACGTCTGCGGCTCGGCTGCCTTTGAACCGACATCCCACGACGACGCCGAGGACGATCTGCGCTGCGACGACAAAAACAAGCGGTGGGCTGCTGTACGTGAGGCCCGTCATATGTGCGGCCGCGCTCAAGACCATGGGGCCAATGAAGGTCGGTGCCGGGAGCTTGAACCAAAGTCCCAACGCGCTGCCTAGGGCGGCGCAGCCAGCGAGGATCACCAAGTCTAGGAGGCCGGTTGAATTCGTAGACATCGGCATCATCCCGTTGACCTCAAATCCCAAAACCAATCGAAACCAAAACGCGATAGCCGCGATGACCAAAATGATGCGCCAGACATGGGCGAGGATAATCGCTTTTTCGTCGCCCCCTTCAGCGCGGCCAATCTCGACCATTTCGACGACACCGCCTGGCATCGCGCAAAGCATCGCCGTGACGCGTGATTGGCCGCCAAATCGGTGCAGATAGGCTTGGACAAGCAGCACCGAGACGATGACGCAAAAGACAAGACCGGCCAGTGAAATCGCCCATTGATCCAAATGGGCAAAGGTATCGGGTTTGAACCCGGAACCCAGCATCACACCAATGACCGAGACCACATAGGGGCGCGCCTTTTCCGGGCCCGTCAGGTTCCACTGGGCAAGTGTCCCGATGAGCGTGACCACAATTGCGCCCAACATCCACGGGAGCGGCATATTGAGGGCGTAGAAGAGGGTTCCTCCAAGGGCTCCAAGGACGATGGTCGCGACGACAGAATGATATGCTTTTAGGGCCCGGATCATTCGGAAAGGTCTATGCGGTAGAACAACTCTTGGCCGCACCCATGGGCGGGTAACTTCGAGCGGCGCGCAATCAAGCGCCCGCCGTTTTTTTCAATGACGCGGACAGAGGCGATGTTGCTCGGATCGACGGTCAGATCCACAGCGGTCAGCCCGACGGCGCCGGCTTGGGGCAAAAGCGCGGCGAGTGCTGCGGTCGCCAGCCCTTCGCGCCTGCGCCACGGGACGACAGCATAGCCGATATGACCGAGGCATGTCGGCGGAAGGACATCTGTGCCGTGTTGCCAGCGCAGTTCGATGCTTCCGCAGAAGGCCTCGTCCCAAATCCATCGACGAAAGCTCGGCAAACGCATTACGAAACTGCCATCGGGCAGCTGAATATCACCTCCTCGCGCCTCTGGATCGTCGAGAGAGGCGATGAAGGCATCGGGGTCGCTTAAGATCTCGTCCAATTCCTCTGCGGCAGCCTCGGGCCGCGTCGTGCGCGGTGACCATCCGGTCTCCAGAGCAGCGCGATAGGCCTCCAGATACGTCAAAGAGGGCGTGACGAGGCGCACCTATTGGTACTTTTCGATGAAGGCGTCGATCTCAAGGGCGCGAATGTCGGGGAGCGCCGCCTTGTAGGCGTCGTAGGTCCAATCCCAAACGGCGATCTCTTGCAGGGCTTCGGCCTGGGCCTCGGTGAAGCGGCGTTTGATGACGCGCGCGGGCACACCGCCGACGACAGTGTAGGGCGCCACATCTTTGGTGACGACAGCGCCCGCACCGATGACGGCGCCTGTCCCAATGGTGACCCCTGCGGTTACGGTCACGCCGTGCCCGATCCAGACATCGTGGCCGATGGTCACCCAATCGGCTTTGCGCCAATCGAAGAAGTCATAGTCATCCTCGCCCAGGCCATAGGCCTCCGCGCGGTAGACCGAATGATGCTGGACCGCACGCCAGGTCGGGTGGTTGCCAGGATTGATGCGTGTCGAATTGGCAATCGAGCACATCTTGCCGATCGTCGTCCAAACGACGTGGCAATCGCGTGTGATGTAGGACCAATCGTCCATGGAGCCGTGCTTGAGCAATGTACCCTTGCCCACCTCCGTCCACTGGCCCAATTCAAAATCATCAACCATTGCCCCTTCATGGATCGTCGGGGATTCAGAGAGCGCGTCTTTTGAGCCAGCGCCTGCCATTTGGATGTCTCCTATTTCGAGAATGCTAAGTTCGCATCGACATAATTGTCGAAGTGGATTGTCGTTTGCTCTGCATCGCTCAGCACGATGGCCATTTGGGCGGGCCCCGTCAGGCGATGCTTGTTTGCGCGGCGGCCAAAATCCTCGGCGACAGTGGTGCAACCGCCAGCGAGCGTTGTGAACGGGATGCCGCGGTAAAAACTCGTTGTGGTCATGTGAATATGGCCGCTGATGACATGCCTGACGTTTCCGTGGTCAGCCAATAGGTCGATGAACGCCTTTGGCTCGCGCAGCAGCATCGGGTCACCCGACAGGCCCAGTTGCAGCGGCGGGTGGTGTAAGATCAAAATGACCGGATGGCCCCTTGCCTCCTGCAAACACCGTTTGAGCACGCCCAGCCGCTGGGCACAGAGCTTGCCCCACGCATCGCGCGCGCCTCGGAAACCATCCGGTGCAGGCGCGTCTGTGGTGCTGTCCAAGATTAACACATGGGTGCCGTCCACGACATGGGCGGATTGAATATAGCCCGTTTCATCGCTGTGGGTTTCGCCGAAAACCCCGCAAAAGGTGTCACGGTCGTCATGATTTCCAAGTGTTATTGCACAGGGGGGGCACAATTTTTTCAGGGCTTCTTTGAAAGCCTGGTAGGGTTCGGCAAATCGCCCCCGATCCACCAGATCGCCGGCAAATACCACAAGGTCCGCATCTGAATAGGCCGCATTGATGCGGTCGATCGCGCTTTCCAGTCGCGCCAGATTATGGGCGTGTTTTTGGCCCCCCAGGGGAAGGTCGATATGGATGTCGCTGAGAACCACCAACTTCATGACAGTCCTTCGCGCGAAACATTCAGGACATGCATCAGTGGCGACGCGTTCTTGGTCCGCAAATCACGGGCCGGTTCGGGTTTACCCGCCTTCGGCCCGCCGATGATCAGTATGCGCTTCATCTGAATTAGTGCGCGCCTTCCCATTTGCCGATGACGCGGGTGCGGATCAGACCAGAGAGGTAGTCGACGATGTAGACCATCGCGATGATCATGAAGATGATGGTCCAGACCTGATCCCAGAAGAGACCCGCAATCCGGTCTGACAACATGAACCCGATGCCGCCCGCGCCGACGATGCCGAGGATCGTGGACGACCGCACATTGGATTCGAAGTTGTAGAGGACAATGGACAAGTGCACGGGCAAGACCTGCGGCATGATCCCGTAGAGGATCGACTGAAAACGCGAGCCGCCCGAGGCCACGACCCCCTCGACAGGTCGTTTGGACGTGTTCTCCAGCGCCTCTGAGAAGAGTTTGCCGAATGTCCCGATCTCCGAGACGGCGATCGCGAGAATGCCTGCCAGCGGGCCAAGCCCAAAGGCGCGGATGAAGATCAGCGCGAGGATAAGCGTCTCGAAGGCGCGGATGATGTCATAGCCGCGGCGTGCTGTATGGCGCAGGAAGAAGATGCGCGTGATGTTCTTGGCTCCGAGGAACGACACCGGGAAGGCGATGATCAGACCAAGCACCGTCCCTAGGAAGGCCATCGCCACGGTTTCACCAAGCGCGGTTAAGACTTCTACCCATTCTGGCCACGTCTCCCATAGATGTGGTGGAAACATGAAGGACACCACAGTGCCCAGGCGTTGGAGGCCCACCCAAATGCGGTCTGGCGAGAAGTTGAAATCGTAAAGGCACCAGGCGAAGAGCCCCACGAAGAGGGCCCAAAGCCCGATCTTGCGCGCCCGCACGAGGGGCGTATCGCGAAAGACGCGCGGGTGCTTTTCCATAAGTGTCTGGATGTCTGTCTTGGTTGGGTGCGTCATGTCGCTGGCCCTTTCTCAAGTCCGATGACCCTGTGGCGCAGCTTCTCGGAGCCGTAGTCGATGACGATCACAGTCACAAAGATGATCACGAAGAGAGCCGACAGGTCGGTGTATTCCTGCAAGGACAAGGCCTCGCGAAATTCCTGGCCAAGGCCCCCGGCGCCCACGTAGCCAATGATGGACGAGGCGCGCACGTTGATTTCGAACCTCAGCAACGTGTAACTGATGATATTGGGCATCACCTGAGGCACCGCGCCGTAGCGGATCTGGTCAAACCAGGTGCCGCCTGCGGCTTTCACACCCTCAAGGGGGCGCATGTCGATGTTCTCGTTCACTTCCGAATAGAGCTTTCCCAAAGCGCCTGCGGTATGCAGCCCGATGGCGAGCACTCCGGCCATAGGCCCAACCGAGAAGCAAAAGACGAAGATCAGCGCCCAAACCAATTCGGGCACGGTGCGCGCGATCTCAAGGTAGCGTCTGCTCCCCCAAAGGATCCATTTGTTCGGGGCCAAGTTCCGCGACGCAGGGAACGACATCACGAAGCCACCCAATACCCCAAAGGCCGTGGCCATAAAGGCAATCAGGACCGTTTCAACGAGCAGGTTGAGCCAGACTTTCCAGCGCCAGAACCATTCTGCGAGATCCGCGCCTAGGCTGTCCCACCGCAAGACGGGGAGGGTTTTTTCAATGAATTCGCCGAGACGCGGCAGGCCTGCTGGAATGATCCAGCGCCATTCGCGCGATCCATCGACATTTGTGACCTGTGTGACTTTGAAGAAGTCGCCGAGCCAGGCCGAAAACGCGAAAAAAGCAAAAAAGAGCACGCTCGCAATCAGCCAGCCAAGTTTGGCCCGCTTTCGCTGTGCGGCGTAGTCCACTTCGAATTGATCCAAGGGACGCAACGGCGTCATATCGGCAGCAGCAGTCATGTCAGATATCCCTAAGAAACAAAGCCCCCCGCCGGTGGGCGGGGGGCCAAGCTTTTGAACTTACGAGCGGCGCTGCTTCTTGAGCCAGTCGCGCATGTCCACGATCCACTGATAGCGCTCGTGCGTTGCAGGCTGCCATCCGATCTGCGGGTTTGGCGTGCCTTCGACTTCGCCGGTCATTGCCTTGAATGCCGCCGGATCGTTGGTGGCTACGTCCAGAACCAGCTGCTGCATGGCGTCTTTCAGTTCCTGAGGCAGGTTCACACGGGCCGTGAACGGGCCGGAGGTGATCTCAGGGCTTTCCCAGATCGGGCAGATCTCGCCTTCGGCGATCATCTCTTTTTCGATCATCCGCTGCCAACGACCGTCGGTCGCGTTGTTCTGCCACGTCGCTGCGGCATCAAACGTGCCCTGAGCCACACCGGCAACACCCGCTTCGTGCGAGCCGGAGAACGGGATCGCGGAGAAGAAGGTCTTAGGATCAACTTCCTTAGCGATATTGAAGTAAGGCACAGCATAGCCGGACGTGGAGTCAGGGTCAGCAAAGGCCAGAACCTTACCTTCAAGGTCCTGAAGGGACTTATAGCCGTCTTCACAGCGCGTCACGACAACCGAGAAGTAACCCGAGGAGCCGTCCTTACGGATCCGCGTGACGAGCGGCTCAACTGCGCCGTCGGTTGCTGTGTAAGCAGCGGCGTAGGACGAGGAGCCGAGGAAGGCAAATTCGATCTGATCTGCACCAAGGGCCTGGATCACGCCGTCATAGGCGCCGGCGGTGAAGATTTCGACTTCGACGCCCAGTTCACGCTCGAGGTACTCTTCGAAAGGGGTATAGCGCGCGATGCGGTCTTTTTCGTTCTCGCCCGAAAGGATGCCGAACTTGATGACCTGGTAGTCTTCTTTCCATCCCTCGGCCATGGCGGCGGAGGCTGTGAGGACCACAAGGGCCGTGGTTGCCAGAAGTTTCATGAGTATCTCCCTCATTTGATTGGCGGCAGGAAACTGGGTTAGGCGGTCAACGCGACCGATTGGGTCGACGTGACGGCTTCGTTGAACTCTCTGAGACCCTCGAGGCCGTAGATGTCGCGGACCACATCATCGGTGAGCTGGGCCGCGACACCGTCAAAGAAGACGCGACCGTTCCGCATCGCGATAATGCGGTCGCAATAGGCGCGGGCCGTGTCGAGCGTGTGGAGGTTGACCAGTACGGTCAGGCCGTCCTCTTTATTAATCTGCCGCAGCCCATCCATGACGAGCGTGGCATTGGCGGGGTCTAGCGAAGCGATCGGTTCATCGGCGAGCATGATTTTAGGCTGCTGCACGAGGGCTTTAGCGATGGCGACACGTTGCTGCTGACCGCCGGACAAAGTGCCCGCGCGCTGCAGCGCTTGCGGCACCAGATCCAGCCGGTCCAGCGCTTGCAGCGCCATGGCGCGTTCAGAGTCAGTGAACTGCATGGCCATGGAACTGACAAAGCTATGCTCGGCCAGGCGCCCGATCAGCACATTGGTCAAAACATCCAGGCGATCAACGAGGTTGAACTGCTGAAAGATCATCGCGCAATCGCGGCGCCATTCGCGCAGGGCTTTACCCTTCAGGGCGGTGATCTCAGTACCTCCAAACGAAATCGACCCATGCGTGGGGTCAATGAGGCGGTTGATCAATCGAAGCATGGTGGACTTGCCGGCGCCGGAGCGTCCGATGACGCCCACAAACTGTCCGGGCTTGATCTCGAGCGTTACGGTATCGACCGCGCGGGTTTCGTCAAAAACCTTGGAGACGTCGGTGAGGGTCAGGGCAGCGGGTGCAGGCATGGCGATTCATCCGAATGACTTTTTCGCCTGCAAGCTGACCTGTTTTTGTGACGCCTCGGAGTCCCTTTTGTAAAACTTTGGTTACGCGACCGCAGCCACAACCGAGGGTTCGGCGGTTTCCGGCCCACGGCCGTTGGAGAAGATGATTTCTCCTGCGCTCAAGGTTTGCACAACGCGGTCTGCCCCATCGACAATGGCCAGATCAGCGCGCTTTCCGCGGGCGATTTCACCCCGATCTTTGAGGCCGAGCGCCTCTGCGGGGTTTTTCGAGGCTAGACGCACAGCGCCACCCAAACCGTTCGGATCGGTTTCAGACAGGGCACGAATGGCAGGCAAGATCGCGGCGGGGTGATAGTCGGCCGCAAGTATGTCGAGCAATCCCGCCGCGTGCGCTTCACGCGCCGACAGATTGCCCGAATAGCTTTTGCCGCGCATCGCATTGGGCGCGCCCATGGCAATCATCAATCCACGCGTCGCGGCGACCCTGGCCGCTTCGATCGTGACCGGAAACTCGGAGATCACAACGCCAATGTCCGCCATTAAGCGCGCTTTCTCGACGGTATCATCGTCATGGCTGGCCGTTGCAACGCCGTGGGCACCGCAGAGCTTTGAAATCCGTTCGAGGTTTTCAAGAACTTGCTCGGCAGGGACCGCATCTTCGATGCGTCGCGCCACATGCGCGCGTGCTTGCGCCTCGCTCAGCCCGCTCTTTATGCGATTGGCGATGAGCGTTTCGACATTGCGGTACTGGCCTTGACCAGGCGTGTGATCCATCACCGAAACAAGGTCGACGGCGCCAGCCGCCAGCAATCCGTCCAAAGCGTCAATTGCAGCCGTGTATGTCATGTCAAACCGCGCGTGAATGCGATGATCAACGCGCAAATCCTGGATGTTGTCTTTGAGGGCGTGGATGATCCCGGACGTATGCTCGAAAGAGCGCCTCTCACCGTCAACGGCAGTGCGAGAAAAGGATACGCCGGCATAAGCTGTCGTGACACCCGCGGCCGCAAGGCGCGCATCAAGATGCCCCACCGCGACCTCCATCGGGAAATCGACTTTTGGCCTGGGCTCAAGCTCGAGCTCAATCATGTCGCCATGCATATCGATGAAGCCGGGGAAGATGGTGAAGCCTGAGGGCTGGCCTGCGCTTTCGACGATCTCGGCAATCACGCCATTTTCGATCCGCAGCGCGCCATTTTCGATGATCCTGTCTGCCAGGATGAGTTTGACGTCAGAGAGCCACATCTTCTCGCTCCTCTTCGGGTGCTGCGTCTGGGGTCAGGTCAACGACACGGTCGATCAAGTGCACCACATCATCGGGATGGTGGAACACGCCGATCATTGCCGTCCCCTGATCCTTGAGTTCCTGCAAACGTGCCACCAAGGCCTTGCGTGCATTGGCGTCAAGCGAGGCGGTTGGCTCGTCCAGCATCAAGAGCTTTTGCGGCAAGATCAGAGCGCGTGCCAGATTGACTTTTTGCTGCTCTCCCCCGGAAAACGTCGTAGGATAGGCGGCCCAAAGGTCAGGCTTCACACCGAAGGTTTCAAGCGCCTTGCGCGCGGCGTCCAAAGCCGCCTGAGGCTCCCACCCCGCGAGCCTGAGAGGCTCAGCGACAATGGCTTCGGCGCTCACCCGCGGGCGGGCGGTCAGGAACTGAGTGACAAAGCCGATCTCAGTGCGCCGGAGATGCGCAATGTCCACGTCAGCTGCCCGGGCAAGGTCGATCATGCCGTGGCTGGAATGGAATCGGATTTCACCGGCCAGCGGCAGATAGGAGCGATAAAGAGTGCGCAAAAGCGTTGATTTGCCCGCGCCGTTTGCCCCTTTGAGCAAAACAAACTCGCCCGCCGCGACGCGAAAGGAAATATCGTCGAACGCCGGGATGTCCTTTTCGAGATGATGCAGCGAGAAGCCCTTTTTGAGGCCGTCGATTTCGAGAACCTGTGTCATAGCTTCGCGTGCACCAATTGTTGTGTGTAGGGATGCTGCGGATCTTGGAAAATCTGATCCGCAAGCCCAGTTTCGACGACTTCTCCGCGCCGCATAACCATAACGCGGTCAGCTAACGTGCGTATGACACCGAGATCGTGGCTGACGATCACCATGGTGATGTGCCGGTCTTGCTGAAGCCGTTTGAGCGTGTCGAGCACGAGCGCCTGAACGCTGACATCGAGACCCGTTGTTGGCTCGTCCAGCAGCAGAAGCGCCGGTTCCAGCGCAATCGCCTTGGCCAGCTGCACCCGTTGTTGCATGCCGCCGGAGAGTTCAATCGGCGGCGCGTCAAGCCGGTCCAGCGGAAACTCTGATGCGTCAAGCGCTTCGGTCGCCGCTTGCCGGAGGGTCGCAAAGCTGCGTTCCCCTGCGACGAGCAGCCGTTCGGCGACATTACCCGAAGAAGAGTGCTTCATCAGAAGGCCCAGATGAGGGTTCTGATACACGATCCCGATCTTGGTCGCGCAGAGCATGCGGCGGGCAAAACGGTCAAGCTCGAAGAGATTGCCTGACACGTCCGGCAGGTCGAGCGTGTAGCTGCCTGCCTCCGGGATCTCCTCCAGGTTCATCATGCGCAGCAGCGTGGATTTGCCAGAGCCGCTTTCGCCGACAATGCCCAGCACCTCGCCCGGATAGGCATGGGCCGAAACGTTGCGCACGGCCTTGACCGGCCCGTAGGATTTGGACACGCCGTGCACCTCAAGGAGAGGACGGGTCTGAACAATGCGGGGGGCGTCGAGCGTTAGCGTCATTGCGGCATCTCTCCGTCTTTGTACCAGGTCTCGCCCCGGCTTTCGCCTTCGCCATCGCGGGCTCGGATGGTCTTCACGCCCCATTCACTGTCTGAGACTTCAAAGCACGACGTGCCATCATCCTGTGGGATCTCGTTCATGAAAAAGCCCGTCGTGCCGGAGCGGGTGCAGGTCAGAGCCCCATGCTCTTCGACTTTGTAGGGCACGTCCGAGAACACCAAGGGTTCGACCCGCGTGTAGGGCGGCACCGCAAAGATGCGCTTTTCGCGGCCTGCTGACAGGATCGTCAGGTGCTTGGCCATATGAAGCTTCGGGACGTCCCAGCGCGGGATGGGCGAAGGCGTCATGACATGGCGGCCGTGCACAAGGCTGGGATAGCTCGCGCCCTGCATCACGCGGCCTGAGCGCACGATCTGCTCGTAGAGCTGCAGCCACATCCGCCCGTAATCCGCATCTGCATGCATCTGGCGCGCGATGGACATGTTTGGCTGGACGGGCCGCAAAGGCTCCGGGTTTGGCACCTGCAGCACGAGGATCTGATTTTCACGCAGGATCTCTTCGGGGATGCGGTGGCGCGATTGGATCAGGTCCGCTTCCAGCGTGTCCATCGTCGTGGGCGTCCCTGCCACACGTGAAATGAAGCGTCGGATCGAGGCGGCGTTCACGCTGTCATCGGCGCCCTGGTCAATGACCTTCACGCGCGTCTGCGGGTTCACCAGCGTCAGCGAGACTTGCAGCCCCCCCGTGCCCCAGCCGCGCGCCATCGGCACTTCGCGACTGGCATAGGGCATCTGGCACCCCGGCACCGCGACGGATTTCAGCATCTTGCGGCGCAGCTCACGCTTGGCAGAGCCGTCCAGGAAGCCATAGCTCATTGCTTCCCAAGGTTTTGTCAGGGTTGAGAGGCTCATTCTGCGGGCTCCGCGACTTTGGCCGCCTTTTTGGCTTTGGCATCTCTCATGGCATCAAGCGACGACTGGAAGGTCACATAGTGCGGCAACTTGAAGTGGATGCAGAAGCCGGAGCTTTCGACACCCTCCGTATGGTAGAGAAAGAATTCCTCCTCCGTGGCGGCACCTTTTTCTGCCCCCGGGCTGTTGAGATCGAGTGTGGCCGCTGAGATGCATTTGACCTCGTTCCAGCCAAAGGTTGCGGCAAAGCCGATCCCCAGCTTCTCGCCCTTTTTATCGACGACCTCGGCCTGAGAGACCTTGACCCGCCCGGCCGAGAACTGGCGCCCGTCGGGGTGGCGCACGGCGATCTCTGCTTCGGCCAGGCGAAGTTCGTTGACTGTGGGATGCGCTTGCCCGTAACCGCGCATCGCTGCGTAGCCAAGCGCCAGAACACCCCCCGTTTCGGCCCGGGCAAGGCTTTGCAGCGTGTGGGCACGCTTGGACGGAAAGAGCAGCGGCTCGCGCGTCAGATCCGGGATGTCGTTGCCTTTGGTTAGATCGTCCGCTGGGGGATCGAGCAGGTCATTGTCTGCCTGCCACGCACTGACGCTTGGCTGATAGGCGGGCGACGGATTGGCCGCAGGTTCAACGCGCTCAGGCGCATAGGGCGCGCCTTGCAGAACGTCGGTCGCCAAAATGCGATGCGCGTAGTCAAGCGTCGGGCCCAAAACCTGTCCGCCCGGAATGTCTTTGAAGGCGGCCGAGATGCGACGATGGGTGAACAGGGTGTCCTGTTCAACCGGCTCGGCGACCTGCAAGCGCGGCTGCGTGGTGCGCCAGGCTCGAAGCAGCAGAACTGCCTCGTACAGCTCTCCGCCTGTCTGGGCCAACGCGAGCGCGGCCAGATCTTCGTCATAGAGCGACGCTTCACCCATGACCCGATCGATCAGGTAAGGCAGGCTTTTTT
This sequence comes from Dinoroseobacter sp., assembly GCA_042096155.1. GTDB lineage: Bacteria > Pseudomonadota > Alphaproteobacteria > Rhodobacterales > Rhodobacteraceae > Dinoroseobacter. The sequence goes on along the minus strand of JBELMC010000036.1, from coordinate 4,344 downwards.
TGACCTCGTCCACGCGGGCGCGATCAAAGCCGCCCATTTCTTCGCGAAAGAGACGTTCAGATTGTTCGATGGCCCGTTCACCACCGCGCGTTGCGACATAGGCCATTATATCTCCTCAACTGTTGTGGACCGGGGCACGCCGACGACGCGGGCCCCATCGACAAAGAACAGATCAAACCCCATCGGGTATCTCAGACGCGCCGCGCGGGCTTTCCAAAACCCGTCAGGCAGACTGCCAAGCTGCAGGGTCACCGTGCCATCAACCCCGGGACCCGCGAGGCGCAGCGCCGGCCCCGATCCGATCGTGGCGCGAACAATGACCGTGGCTCCATCATCAGGGTAGAAATCGCTCCCGATCGCAATATTGGCGAGCGGATCTGCTGAGGCCATCGCGCCAAGAAAGACGTGGTCAGCCTGGTCGATTTCTGCCAGTTCAGCCCCCGTGCGCATGATTTCTGGCATAAGAAGGGGATCGGCAGAGTGAACCAGGCATTCCCTATCGAGCAGAGCCGATATGATCGCACCCTCGCCTGGTTGGGGCAGGTCGCGCGGCAGACCGGGACGGCTCAATGTCCAGAGACAGGCGTCAAAAGCCGCGTTGTCACGTGTCTCCGCCGGGCTTGGCGCGGGGGTGGCGAGCATCAGAACGTCTCCATATTTACGCGGGTGGCCTCAACACGACGCAGCACGTCCTCATCTGCTTTTTGCAGCGCCTCGGCCTGGGCGGCGCAGAAGGCCTTGCAGTCCGAGACACGCACATTGGCTGCCATCGCAAGATCCACGAGTGCCATTGCCATCGAAGCTTCCAGATCGTGCCCGCGGCGCATTCCATATCCGTCCACATCACCTTTGCGGATATGCGCTTCGCTCATGAGAACTTCGCCCAGGTGAAAGGCAACGCCTTTGGCTGTGTCGCGCATCGGCAGCATCACAAGACCGCTTTGCGATTTCAGAACCTCGATGTCGCCCAGCTCCGGGATCAGTGTTTCCGCAAAGGCTTTGAGCCCTGCCCCATCGGCGCGCGCCAGCGTGCCAAGCCTGTCATCCATCCGAATGCTCCATTGTAAAATTCACCCGCCCCGCTGACCAAATCACGCGGCTCGTTGAAATCGGGGTTCCGTCCGGCGTTGCGTCGATTGCCGTGACGACGAGCACCGGGACGTCGGCGTGTTGTTTGAGGGTCTTAGCCTCATCAGATTTCGCAGATCGGGAATAGATCGATGTGTGCTGCCGTACATAGTCGTCGATGCCAAATGACCGGTATGTCTCGGTCGTAGAGCCAAGAACATCCCGGCGCTCAGCAAAATCGGGAAAGCGCTCGGCGCAGTGATAGACGCACCCAAACGCCACGGGCAGTTCATTGGCCAAGGTGATCCGTTGGCTTTCGGTCACCATGGCGCCCGAGTTTAAAAGCAAGGCCTGCGCGACACCATCCGGGGCTGCAATACGGTCTGCAGTAACAAGTCGGCTGGTGACATCCACGCCCTGTGGCACCAGGTTTCGCCGAAGCCTTGTGCGTTTGCCTATTTGATATGTCAGTCTCGGCGCGTCGGCGACAAATGTGCCGCGCCCTTGCTCGATGCTGATCTTTCCATCGCGCGCAAGCGCTTCAAGCGCGCGGCGCACCGAATGTCGGCCAATCTCAAACCGCCGGGCCAGTTGCGTTTCGGTCGGCAACTGATGTCCCGGTGACAGCCGCCCCGCGCGGATGTCATTTGAGATTTCGTCTCGAATTATGGTCCAGTTTTCGCGTGTCATGTCCGATTCGTCCGAATGAATTCACGGATATTCTGCTTGCGTGACAGATGCGTGACAAAATTTGTCCGTCGTCCTATAAAATGGAACACGGAGAGCTGTATGAAGCGTAGAGGCTTTGGTCCAACATTGTATTGATTATGCGGCTGGGTTTTGATGTTGCAAGCGGCGTTGTCGGAGTGTCAGTTTCTTTATCTTTTGCCCTTCCAGCCGTTCAGCCAAACCACCCCAGATGCAGCAGGAGCCGTTGTCGCTGAGCAGACGCGGCTTATGGTGCGCGACGGCTTGGTCGCACCCCGAGGCCGCCTGCGCCAATTCAATAGTATCTGTCACGTCTTCAGCCCGCATGTTTTTGCAGAGCTTCCAGGCAATGATGTCGCGGCTGTAGACATCCAAGATGGTGCTGAGATAATGCCAGCCCCAGCCGATGATCTTCAAGTAAGTGAAATCGGTCTGCCGCATCTCGTTAATGGCGGTGGTGTCCCAACGCCACGCACTGCTACCGTAAGACCCCTGCCCGGCGGCGTTATGTTCAGTTGAAGACTTGATTTGGGCATTGCCCTCGCTTTGCTGTCAATTCAGCGGGCCCATTGATCTTGTTGTTTCGGTTGACGCGATTGCAGGGGTCTTTGAGTAATTTTAAAGCCCTGTTCCAAAGGAAGGCCAAATTCGTCTCAAAATTCTCAGAAATCCAAACCAGCCCAATGATGCAGGGGTCTTGCGGAACAATTTATTGGGCCGCACAATTCCCAATATCGACCTTGGAATTCATTTCACGGATATCACGATCAGCGCTTTTCACTGTCCCAGGCGCTCGTCTGCGAACAGCACTTTGCTCAGCCGTTGTGCGGCGCTTTGCACCAGACCGACCTGAGAGACCAACTGATCGATCGACAATCTTTGCGTCGGGCCGTGCATGGCGATTGCGGAAACAAACCGACCGTTTGCGTCGGTCATTGGCACGGCAAGAGCGATCATTCCTTCGAGAAATTCTTCCCGGTCCATAGAATAGCCGAGTTTGCGGACCTCTTTCAGCTCCTTCAACAAGCTTTCAGCCGAGGTGTGGGTGAAGTCGGTCCTCGGTTCATAATTTATGTTCTGGGCCATGTTTTCCCGTTGCGTGGCAGAAAGGCTGGCCAGGAAACACTTGCCGCTTGCTGTGCAGTGAAACGGCACATTGGACCCGATGGGCAACTGGATCCGAAAGGCCCAGCCCGTCTCAACCCGGTCCAGATACCGCATCCCATCATCCTCCGGGATCACGAAATTGACGGTTTCACCGACCTTGTTGGCCAGATTCTGAAGGATCTGCCGCCGAGCGATGTGATTTCTGGAACTGTGAAGGAGGCCCGATCCCAGCTCCCGCAGGCGTCGCGCGGCCTGGTATTTTTTTGTGTCCCCGAGCCGGGTGAGAAATCCGGAGTCCTCCAGGGTGGTGCAAAGACGATGCACAGTTTGCTTGGGCAGGCCGATCACTTCGTTGATCTCAGTGGCGGTCATGGCGCGATCGCTTTTGCCCAACACTTCGAGAATGAGCAGCGTTCTCAGATTGGTCGGGATACGGTCGGGCGAAGTCAAAGCGTGCACCTCCTTAAATAAGAGTAGCTAATTCATGTCGAATCACTATACCGTCATACTTGCAAAAAACGGGACTAAAAGTCTCATTTTTTATTATTTTGGGGATAAAATGAAGTTTGACTTCATCGTTGTCGGTGCCGGTTCGGCCGGGTGTGCGCTTGCAAACCGCCTTTCTGAAGGTGGAATGTACTCCGTGGCCTTGCTGGAAGCGGGTCCAAAAGACCGCGGACCTTGGATCCATATTCCCGTTGGCTATTTTCGTACGATGGGCAATCCCCGGAGCGATTGGTGCTATAAAACCCAGGTTGATCCGGGAATTTCCGGGCGTTCGATTCCATGGCCGCGTGGTCGGGTCTTGGGCGGGTCCAGTTCCATCAACGGGCTTTTATACGTCCGTGGCCAGCCGGAAGATTATGACGGCTGGGCGCAGATGGGATGCACAGGTTGGAGCTGGGAAGACGTTCTGCCTTATTTCAAACGCTCTGAGAATTGGGAAGGCGATGACACGACTGGCCTGCGTGGCAAGGATGGCCCTCTCTCTGTCCAGAATTCTCGCCTGAAACGGGACATTGTGGACACCTGGATCGATGCTGCGGTTGCGGCGGGATACACCCGCAACCCGGATTACAACGGCGCGGATCAGGAAGGGGTCGGGCATTTTCAGTTGACGATGACAGGAGGCAGGAGATGTTCGTCAGCAACGGCCTATCTGTCTCCTTATCGCAATCGTGAAAACCTGAATGTCATCACAGATATTCAGACTGAAAAGGTGCTGATCGAAAATGGCCGCGCTGTGGGCATCCGGGCGCGGCACAAAGGCCGGATGAAGGACATCAAGGCGAACTGCGAGGTGATCCTGTGTGCTGGCGCAATTGGATCACCCCAGATCTTGATGCTGTCAGGTGTAGGCGACCCGGAAGACCTCAAGCCGCACGGTATTGCTGTGCAGGCCGCGTTGAAAGGTGTCGGCAAGAACCTGCAGGATCATTTGCAGGCGCGACCGGTGTTCAA
>JBELMC010000035.1:0-26769 GCA_042096155.1 Dinoroseobacter sp. | reverse complement strand
GGCCATCTATGACCGCTCACTTCCAAGGGAGACGTTACCGTCGCTGCGTAAACACGAGCTGATGCTGGCCAGAGGCGCGTGCGTTGGCGTCTATCAGCGGGCGTATGGGACAATTGCATCCCCAAATCAAGAGGATTCGAAACCTATTTTTTGACAATACTGCGCCAGGCTTGACGTTTGGCTGGTTGGGCAGCCTCGAGTTGTGGTTGGCGTGGGTCAAGCGCTCTGGGCGGATCTCTAATGCCTGCCATGCGCGCCAGACCGCAATGCGACTGAGATGGGGTTGCAAACCGCAAAGCCCCTCTAGGGCGCATCGCAACCAGGACATTCGATCCGATGTTTGGTGTGTGCCCAAAGGTCTGCGACCTCTGCGTTTTGAGGAACATCAGACCCACTTGCGCAAGACTTCCATGCGGATGCACCCAATGACAAATGGGCGGGCACAATTGGGCGGGCACAAATGGGCGGGCGAACTCCGCTATGTGCGGACGCGGGAAGGCTGGTGGTATCAAACTGTCATTCTGGATCCGCACGTCGCTTGGTCGACCAGCGCCACTGTCATATCCCAGCGCGCCAAGAAAATCGCAGATCGACGAGAGGCTTTGTGATCATTTGCGATGGAGCCGCTCGGCTTTGGGAAAGCTGTTTGACCATTTGCACCGGACGGCACGCCGGATTGGCCATAACTTGTCGTCCGTGCCATCTGTCGCCTGTGGCGTTGTGGTGGTTGGCATTGCCGCGGCCGGTGATTTTTGCGCGGCTTTGATGCGGCAGGATCCGGTCCTCACGGGTGAATGGAGCCGCGGCGTTGCCGATGATGCTGCGTTGGCGATGATTTTATCCTCGGGCAGCACGCGTATGGGGTGCGACACCTTCGATAAGGCGCGCAGCGGGTCAAAACGCCAGAGGCGGTTTTGAGCAGGGCTCGGGCGGGTCGCCGGGGCGGGGGCGCAGGGCAAAAGGAAGCGGCGCCGCTTGCAGACGGACGGTGCATAGGGGTCGATCCGGTCTGATCCTACATCTTGTCGCCACAGTCCATCGGGTGTCGAGATGATCTTGGGATCAGAAACGCAAATGTCCTTGGATGCGAGGGCAGGCCCTCGCGTTTTTGGTTAACCGCTGGGGACTGTATCTTTGGACGGTTAAGTTTGGGTGAAGTCTGCGCGCGATGGTGCTGGGCTGTCTATTCATGCGGGCGCTGCTTTTGAAACTCTTGCTCTTTCAAGCCGCGCGCCTTTGGGGACCCAAAAGCGGAGGGGTCGAGGCCTTGCGATTGTGGGGCAAGCGCTCTATATGGCCCAAATCGAGCGATTGACGGTTTATGCCCTGCGGTTTGAGGGTCGGTTTTGACCGACCCTTTGGACAGCCAGGGTGTTGGCCCGGCGATAAAACCAACCCCAAAGACCGGTGGAGACAACCACCCGGCCAGAATAGCAACATGTAAGGATATTTTTGACGTATGTGCGCTAAAGCAACCATGGAAGAATTCGAAGCTCTCCTGGCGGAAAGCTTTGAAATTGACACGCCCGACGAGGGATCTGTTGTCAAAGGCAAGGTCATAGCCATCGAGGCAGGCCAAGCCGTCATCGATGTCGGCTACAAAATGGAAGGCCGTGTCGAGCTGAAAGAATTTGCCAATCCCGGCGAACCCCCTGAAATTGCGGTCGGCGATGAAGTCGAAGTGTTTCTTGACCGGGTTGAAAACGCCCGAGGCGAAGCGGTCATCAGCCGCGACAAAGCCCGTCGCGAAGCCGCTTGGGATCGTCTTGAAAAAGCCCACAGCGACGAAGAGCGTGTTGAAGGCGCGATCTTTGGCCGGGTCAAGGGCGGCTTTACCGTTGATCTGGGTGGCGCGGTCGCCTTTTTGCCGGGCAGCCAAGTCGATGTGCGCCCTGTGCGCGACGCGGGTCCTTTGATGGGGCTCAAGCAGCCGTTCCAAATCCTCAAGATGGACCGCCGCCGGGGCAACATCGTGGTATCGCGCCGCGCGATCCTCGAAGAATCACGTGCCGAGCAGCGCGCCGAAGTCATCGGCAAACTTGCCGAAGGCGATGCAGTGGACGGCGTGGTCAAGAACATCACCGAGTACGGTGCGTTTGTGGATCTGGGGGGCGTCGATGGCCTGTTGCACGTCACCGATATGGCGTGGCGCCGGGTCAATCACCCGTCCGAGATCCTGCAGATCGGCGGGACTGTCCGGGTTCAGGTGATCAAGGTCAACAAAGAGACCCACCGCATCAGCCTTGGCATGAAACAGTTGCAAGAAGATCCCTGGAGTCTTGTCGAAGCGAAATATCCGCTCGAGAGCACCCATCAGGGCCGCGTGACCAATATCACCGATTATGGGGCTTTTGTTGAGCTGGAGCCCGGCGTCGAGGGTCTGGTGCATGTCTCTGAAATGTCATGGACCAAAAAGAACGTCCATCCCGGCAAGATCGTGTCCACCAGCCAGGAAGTCGAGGTCATGGTTCTCGAGATCGACAGCGTCAAGCGGCGCGTGTCGCTTGGTCTCAAACAGACCATGCGCAACCCGTGGGAAGTGTTCGCTGAAACCCACCCTGAGGGTGCGGAAGTCGAAGGCGAAGTCAAGAACATCACTGAATTTGGTTTGTTCGTTGGTCTGCCCGGTGAGATCGACGGCATGGTGCATTTGTCCGACTTGTCATGGGACGAGCGCGGCGAAGAAGCGATCCAGAACTACCGCAAAGGCGATACGGTTCAGGCCGTTGTTTCTGAGGTGGATGTGGAAAAAGAGCGTATCTCGCTTTCGATCAAGGCGTTGGGCGGTGACAAGTTTGCCGATGCAACAGACAGCGTGAAACGCGGTTCGATCATCACAGTGGAAGTGACTTCGATCGAAGAGGGCGGGATCGAAGTGGAATATGAGGGCATGAAGTCATTCATTCGGCGCTCTGATCTGTCGCGTGACCGGGCCGAGCAGCGCCCCGAGCGCTTCGGCGTCGGCGACAAGCTGGACGTTCGTGTGACCAATATCGACAGCAAAACCCGCCGCTTGGGTCTGTCGATCAAGGCTCGCGAGATTGCCGAAGAAAAAGAAGCGGTCGAGCAGTTCGGCTCCTCGGATTCAGGTGCATCGCTGGGCGACATTCTGGGCGCAGCTTTGAAGGGCGACGACTCCTAAGGCGCAGTCTTTCGTGATCTGAGACCCCCGTGCCAGCAATGGTGCGGGGGTTTCGTTTGTTCAGATTGCGTCCGCGACAGGCGAATCGGTTCAATGTGACCAGTGGTAATTTTGCCCCATGCCTGTTTTTTGGGGTTCATATCTTGATTTTTCGCGGTCAAAAGCGGTTTTGCCCATCTTTCGCGGGGGTTTTGCTTTTCAGATCGTCTTGAGTAAGCATATAGTTTCAGACGTGTAATTCGAAAAGGGAGGGCATCTGATGATCCGGTCCGAGCTCATACAGATCATCGCGGATGAAAACCCGCATTTGTATCAACGCGACGTCGAACGCATCGTGAACACGGTGTTTGATGAAATCGTCGAGGCGATGGCGCGCGGCGATCGTGTGGAACTGCGCGGCTTTGGCGCGTTCTCGGTCAAATCTCGGGCTGCGCGGATTGGACGCAACCCTCGGACGGGCGAGGCCGTCGAGGTCGAAGCAAAATCCGTGCCATTCTTCAAAACCGGCAAATTGCTGCGCGATCGTCTGAACAATTAAGGCGGCTCGCGAATGCGCTACATCAAGTACGGGTTTCTGGCGCTCCTTGCGATTATGCTTTTTGTCATCACGATGGCCAACCGACAGGTGGTGACAGTGTCGCTCTTGCCAGCTGATCTTGCGGCGTTTTCAGGCTTGGGGGCCTCGATCGAGTTGCCGTTGTTTCTGGTCGTGATATTGGGCGTCATGGCAGGGCTGTTGATCGGCTTCGTTTGGGAATGGCTTCGCGAAACCAAACAACGCACGGACGCGGTGGCGAAAGCGCGCGAAGCGCGTCGCTTGGCCCGTGAGGTCGATGCGTTGAAAACCGACAAAATCAAATCCGAAGGGCATGACGAAGTTCTGGCGTTGTTGGACGACACGTTGGTCTCTCGCTAAGCTCAGATGCCTGTTTCGGTCAAAATATGTGGGCTGACCCGGCCTGAGGATGTCTCTGCGGCTGTGAGCGCGGGTGCGCGTTATGTCGGCTTTGTGTTCTTCGCCAAGTCGCCGCGCAATGTCAGCATTCCGCGGGCTGCCGTTTTGGCGGCCAGCGTGTCTGTCGGAGTTGCCAAGGTTGCTTTGGTTGTGAATGCCGATGATGCCTTTTTGGATCAGATCGTCACGGCGGTGCCGCTGGACATGATCCAGTTGCACGGCTCGGAAAGTCCCGATCGGGTGTCTTACATTCGGGCCCGTTACGGTTTGCCGGTGATGAAAGCGGTGGGTCTTTCAGGGCCTGAGGATTTGGTCGATCTGGACAGATATGCAGACGTGGCCGATCAGATATTGGTGGACGCCAAACCCCCAAAAGGTGCGGATCTGCCGGGTGGCAATGGGCTGGCGTTTGACTGGCAGCTGATTGCGGGACGACGCTGGCGCACACCGTGGATGCTGGCCGGGGGGTTGTCGCCCGAAAATGCTGCAGATGCGGTGGCTTTGACAGGTGTGCAACAATTGGATGTGTCCTCGGGGGTTGAGCAGGCGCCGGGTGTCAAGGATGCGGCCAAAATCAACGCCTTTGTGCAGGCGGTGGCCGATTAGCCGCGTCTGACGCGTGACCGGCATGAGTAAGGCTGGGCCGGAACACCTGGCAATCACTGCAGGGGGCTTTCCCTTGCGGGTTGGCCAAGCTATGTCCAGCAGACAAGGGTTTGCAGGGGGCTTGGTATGCCAGAAGATCTCATCAATTCATTTATGACCGGCCCGGACGAGAATGGCCGGTTTGGCGATTTCGGCGGGCGGTTTGTGTCAGAGACACTGATGCCGCTGATTCTCGAGTTGGAAGCGCAATACGAACATGCCAAGACCGACGAGAGCTTCTGGTCCGAGATGTCGGATCTGTGGGCCAACTATGTCGGGCGGCCCTCGCCCTTGTATCACGCCGAGCGTCTGACGGAGTCGCTGGGCGGGGCGAAGATCTACCTCAAGCGCGACGAGCTGAACCACACCGGTGCCCATAAGATCAACAATGTGTTGGGGCAGATCATTCTGGCCCGGCGCATGGGCAAGACCCGGATTATTGCGGAAACCGGCGCCGGTCAGCACGGTGTTGCGACCGCGACAGTTTGCGCCAAGTTTGGTTTGAAATGCGTGGTTTACATGGGTGCGCATGATGTCGAACGTCAAGCGCCCAACGTGTTTCGCATGAAGCTGCTGGGGGCAGAGATTGTGCCCGTGACCAGCGGGCGCGGCACCTTGAAAGATGCGATGAACGACGCGTTGCGCGATTGGGTGACCAATGTGCGCGATACGTTTTACTGCATCGGGACGGTGGCTGGTCCGCACCCCTATCCGGCGATGGTGCGCGATTTTCAGGCAATCATCGGCAAGGAAGCACGCGCGCAGATGCTGGACGCGGAAGGGCGCTTGCCGGACACGATTATCGCGGCGATCGGTGGGGGCTCCAACGCCATGGGGCTGTTCTTTCCGTTTCTCGACGACACGGAGGTCGACATCATCGGGGTTGAGGCCGGTGGCAAAGGTGTCAACGCCAAGATGGAGCATTGCGCCTCTCTGACCGGCGGGCGGCCTGGGGTGTTGCACGGCAATCGAACCTATTTGTTGCAAGATGATGATGGGCAAATCCGGGAAGGGTTCTCGATTTCGGCGGGTTTGGATTATCCGGGGATCGGCCCCGAGCACGCCTGGCTGCATGAGATCGGCCGCGCAAAATATGTCTCGATCACGGATGTTGAGGCTTTGGAAGCGTTCGAGCTGAGCTGCGCGCTGGAAGGGATCATTCCCGCGCTGGAGCCGAGCCACGCGCTGGCGCATGTGATGAAGATCGCGCCAGATCTGCCGAAGGATCATCTGATCATCATGAACATGTGTGGTCGGGGTGATAAGGACATCTTCACTGTCGCGAATGCGCTGGGGATCGACATGAACTCCGGCGCCTGAGCCCGTTCACCCACGGTCATGCGGGCCTGGTGTCACATTGGGCCCGCCTCAGCTGGGTTTTTGTTCGCTTTCCAAGGCGTGTTCCAACAGAACATCCAGTGGGATGATATCCAAAGCGCGCATATGGGTCGCGGCGAGCCGGACTTTTGGCGCGGCGTGGTCCACATGGGCTTGCAGGAACCGCTTGGCACACAAGCACCATTGGTCCCCGGCTTTTAGGCCCGGAAAACCGAATTCCGGGCGCGGCGTGCTCAAATCATTGCCGACATATTTTGAAAACGCGAGAAATTCGTCGGTCATAACGGCGCACACGGTATGCGCGCCTGTGTCCATGTCAGACGTTTCGCAACAGCCATTGCGGTAAAAGCCAGTCATCGGATCTTCCGAACAACTTTGCAAAGGGCCGCCGACCACATTGACAGAAGGGGCTTTGGAATAAGGCATTGTAAACCTATCTGACCTCTGAGGAGGAGGTAGAGCGACTGGCGCCTCTGTCAAACCAGATCGCCCCGGACTGGGTCAGATCGACCGCTTTGGCCGAACCTGCGCCAGCGCCCGTGGGAATGTGCGTGGCCCAACGGTTTGGGGCGGTCGCGCGGCCATCGGGTCAGGGTCAAGACTGTGCCAGTGGTCAAGGTGTTGGCTTTGAAGCTGAGAGGCGCGAAGGCACGTTTGATGTAACGCGAGCGCCAGCCTGGGCATTGGGCGCGCAAAGGGGCAAGCGCGCAGGCGGTCGCTGATGTCAAACAGTCGCTCATCTGAATTTGTCGATGAGCTTTTCCAGCGCGGTCCGCCTGTCTTCTGCGGGTGTTTGCACGGGCGCCACTTTGGGTTGCGCTGCCGTCGATTTCGAAGACCGGGGCGGCGCAACACGCAAAGCGACGGCGTTCATGAACGTGGCGGGATCTCCACTGGCCAGCGCCGGAGCGCCTTGCGAAATCCCGGAGATCAGATTTTCAAGCCAGTCGCGGTCTGCCTTGGCGAAATCATGCAGCACATAGCCTGCGACCCTGTCTTTGTGACCGGGATGACCGATGCCCAGGCGCACGCGGTCATAGGCCGCGCCGATATGCCCGTGGATCGATCTCAAACCATTGTGGCCGGCATGACCGCCGCCGGATTTCACACGGGCTTTGCCGGGCACCAGGTCAAGCTCGTCATGAAACACAGTCACGTCACCCGGGGCCAGTTTATAGAAATCCATTGCCGCCCGAACCGACTGGCCTGATCTGTTCATAAATGTCCCGGGCTTGAGCAGCAGCACCTTGTTGGTGCCCAAACGGCCCTCGGTCAGCTGGCCCTGGAACTTGGCGCGCCAAGGCGCGAAGCTGTGATCGCGGGCGATCTGGTCCAGCGCCATAAATCCGATATTGTGACGGTTCGCAGCATATTGTGCGCCAGGATTTCCAAGGCCGACAAAAAGTTTCATCGCGGTGCTCCGATTGAATTCGCCCCTGAGATAGCGTCACAGCTTGGATTTTGACAGTCTTAACGTATCAGTCCCATGGACAGGTTTGGACTGAATTGGTACGAAAAGATAACCAATATGAGGAGTTGCGTGATGCCCGTAATCACCGAGATTGCCGATCTCAAGAAGATCTACAAACGCCGCGTGCCCAAGATGTTCTATGATTATGCCGAAAGCGGCTCTTGGACCGAGCAGACCTTCCGCGAGAACACCAGCGACTTCGACCAGTTGAAGTTTCGCCAACGGATCGCCGTGGACATGGCCAACCGCACGACCCGGGCGCAGATGATCGGGCAGGACTGCGCGATGCCTGTGGCACTGGCCCCGGTTGGTCTGACGGGCATGCAGTATGCTGATGGCGAGATCAAAGCCGCGCGTGCAGCGGAAAAATTTGGCGTGCCGTTTGTATTGAGCACCATGTCGATCTGCTCAATCGAGGATGTGGCCGAACACACGCATGCCCCGTTCTGGTTTCAGGTCTACACCCTGAAAGACGATGATTTCATGCGTCGTTTGATAGAACGGGCGCGGGCCGCGAAATGCGCCGCGTTGGTGATTACCGTGGATCTGCAGATCATGGGGCAGCGCCACAAAGACATTAAGAATGGCCTGAGCGCGCCGCCCAAACTGACCCTCTCGTCGATGGCAAACCTGGCGACCAAAGTGCCTTGGGGCTTGGGCATGCTCGGCACCAAGCGGCGGTTTTTTGGCAATATTGTGGGCCATGCCGAAGGCGTGTCGGATCCGACCTCGCTGAGCTCTTGGATAGCCGAGGCATTTGACCCCTCGCTGGATTGGAAGCGCATCGCCCAGATCGCTGAGATGTGGGGCGGCAAGGTGATCCTCAAAGGGATCATGGATGTCGAAGATGCCAAGATGGCGGCACAGGTCGGCGTCGATGCGATCACGGTCTCGAACCATGGTGGGCGTCAGCTGGACGGCACGACCAGCACGATCAAGGCGCTGCGCCCGATCATTGACGCGGTGGGCGACAAAATTGAAGTGCATCTCGACAGTGGGATCCGGTCGGGCCAGGACGTGCTGAAAGCCGTTGCGATGGGGGCGAAAGGCACCATGATCGGCCGTGCGTACACCTATGGATTGGGCGCGATGGGCGAGCAGGGCGTGACCCAGGCGCTTGAGGTTCTTCACACGGAATTGGATATGACCATGGCGCTGTGTGGCAAGCGCGATATCGCCGATGTTGACCAAAACATCCTGATGATTCCGCAGGATTTTGAAGGCCGCTGGCAATAAATCTGCAACTCTAAGTTGACGAGGTGTTGGGCGCGGGTCATCCTGCACCCCATGTTGATTTTTATGCGCCAAAACCTTGTCTTCCTTGCCGCTCCGAAGACGGGCACAACCGCTTTGGAATCTGAGCTTCGTCCCCATTGCAGCATTGAGCTGCGTAATCCGCCAGGTCTGCGCCATATGGGCGCGCGGCGCTATCATCGGGAATGGGCGCCGTTTCTGCGTGAGGTCCACCAATTCGAAGGCGAAACCATGGCGGTGCTGCGTGAGCCTTTGTCTTGGCTGCAAAGTTGGTATCGGTATCGCAGCAGGGACGCGATTAAGGGCACGTCACGCAGCACTGCGGGCATCAGTTTTGAACAGTTTATCGAGGCCGTTTTGTCAGACACGCCACCAGATTTTGCCAAGGTCGGCGAGCAGGATTATTTCGCATCGCTCAACAGCGGAGAAATCGGGATCGACCATCTGTTTTGCTATGAAGACTTCGCCAAACCGGTGGCGTTTTTGTCCGAACGGCTGGGACATAACATCAAACTGCCTGAACGCAATGTCTCGCCTTCGGCTTCGGCTTTTCTGACGCTGTCGGCGGAGCTCATGGCCGAGCTGCGCCGCAAACGGGCCCGCGAATTTGCGCTATATGCGCGGATCCTTGAGGTCGGGCATCTGAAAGCACGGGGTGAGGCGCGGTGCTCATTTTCCTGAAAGAACAATTGGTGCTCTATGCCGTGCCCAAAACCGGGTCGAGCGCGCTGGAGGCCGCGCTCAAGCCCCGCTGCAGCATCGCTCTGCAAGATCCACCCGAGCTGCGCCATATGACCAGCGGTCGGTTTGCGCAAAGCTGGGGCCCTTTTTTTGAAAAGCGGCTGGGGGCAAATCCGACCAGTGTGGCGATCTTGCGTGAACCGGTCAGTCGCCTGGCCAGTTGGTATCGCTACCGCCATGCAAACCAGTTTCAAGGCACAGAAAATGGCATCAGCCATATCAGTTTTGACGATTTTATTGCGGCGACCCTGTCGAAGGATCCACCGGTTTGGGCGCGCATTGGCTCGCAGGATCGGTTTGCGTTGGACGCGCATGACGCGCCACGGATCACGGATTTGTTCGTCTACGAAAGCTTGCCGCGCGCCATCGGGTTTTTGGAACAAAAGCTGGGTGCTCCGATTGTGCTGCCGCAAAAGAACGTCTCGCCCAAACGCGCCACGCCGTTGCGGCCCGATTTGCTCGAAGCCCTCAAACAGCGCCGCGCGCGCGAATTTCGGCTGTACCATGCCGTCGCTGAGGCAGGCCATCTGGTGAGCCGTTAACCTTTCGGTGGCGCTTTGAGTTGTGATATCACCAGTGGCATTGTCGCGAGCCCGGCCGCGATCACGCCGAACGCTGCGCGCAGGCCAAGGGCGTCTGCCAGCAGGCCCATCGCCGGTGGGCCGCAAAAGAACCCCATATACCCGATCAGTGACATCCGTGCGATACCCGCCGAGCGGTTGGTCTCGTTGAGATATCGCCCGGCCAAATTGAACGCCAGCGGTGCGAGGGTTGAGATGCCAAACCCCAACAGACCGAAACCGATATAGGCAATAAGCGGTGTCGTGGCGGTGGCGGCGATTATCCCCCCCAAAGCGCCCAGCGGCGCCATGGCGTTCATCACGGCTTTTGTGCCAAACCGTTTGGCAAGGCCCTGGCCTGAGAACCGCCCGACGGCCATGGTCAGCCCCAGCATCGTCGGGCCAAGCGCGCCTTGGGCCGCGCGTCCTCCCAGGGTCTGCTCGATATGCAGGGCGGCCCAGATCTCGGTCGAGTTTTCGGCAAAAAAGGCCAGCAGGATCATAAGGCCAATCAAGGGCACCGCGGCGGGCAGTTTCGGGGCAGGTGCGGCGGTTTTTGCATCAGAAGGGGGGATCTGCTCGAACCCCGGATCGCGGAGTGTCAGCAAAGCCCAGGCCAGAACCAGCCCACCAAGCAGGGCATAAAGTGTGCCCAGCGGCAGGGCCGTCTCGCGCCCCAGCCCCATCACAAGTGCGGCCAATGCATAGGCCAGCGAGAAGCAGCCGTGGTTTAAGCTCATCAAGTGGCGATTTCCGTGCGCTTCGGTTGATGAAATTCGGGCATTTATAATCACGTCGATGAAGCCGGTGGATGCGCCCGTCAGAAAGATCGCCATCGCGAATTGGGCAAAATTTTGGGTCAGACCGACGCAGGCAAATCCAAGCGCGAGCGGCACAAGTGCTGCGCCGATCACACCGCGTCCGCGTCCGGTCCAGGCGATGATCCTGGGCGCAAGAGCCATCGACAAGACGGCCCCCAGTGCTCCAAAGAACAAAGCCTGACCCAGTTCGGCCTCGGACAAGGACAAATGCGCCTTGAGTGCTGGGGTCGCGGCTGCGAACCCGCCCCAACCTGTGCCGATCGCGACGAATCCGGCCAGCGGAACACGAGAAAGGGACAGATCGCGGTGCAAGCTCATGCGTCCGCGTTAGGGACTTATCTGTGCGGTTGCAATCATCCAGCACCTGCGTGGTTTTGTTTTTGGCGATTTGGGCTTTCCATTTGGCAAGAAACGGCCTAAGGCCCAGCGCTCAACCGGGGCATACACCCTTGGAGGATGCCCCTCTTATCATAATGGAGAAAATCATGGCTGGACCTATTCCAGATCTGGTGGCCGAGACACGCGAGGGGACAGGCAAGGGGGCCGCCCGTCAAGCGCGTCGCAATGGCTATGTCCCGGGGGTTGTGTATGGCGGTGGCGCCGAACCCCAAGCGATTCAGATTGCGTTCAACGCATTGCTGAAAAAGCTGCGCGCGGGTCGGTTCATGGCAACCCTGTTCAACCTGAAGATCGAAGGCCAAGAGGACGTGCGCGTGATCTGCCGCGGCGTGCAGCGCCACGTTGTCAACGACTTGCCAACCCATATCGATTTGATGCGTTTGCGCCGCACCAGCCGGGTGAACCTGTTTATCCCAGTTGAGTTCATCAACGAGGGGATCTGCAAAGGTCTCAAGCGCGGTGGCGTTCTGAATGCAGTGCGCCCAGAGGTCGAACTGAATGTTCTGGCGGGCGAGATCCCGGACCATATCACGGTTGATC
This sequence comes from Dinoroseobacter sp., assembly GCA_042096155.1. GTDB lineage: Bacteria > Pseudomonadota > Alphaproteobacteria > Rhodobacterales > Rhodobacteraceae > Dinoroseobacter. Next base: position 14,903 of record JBELMC010000035.1, on the reverse strand, counting down.
TGGCGGCGCTGGACATTGGCGACAACGTGACGATTTCTTCGGTCACGTTGCCGGAAGGCTCAAAAGCCACCATCGATCGTGATTTCGTGATTGCGACCATCCAGGCGCCGTCTGGTTTGCGTTCGGCCGGGGATGACGAAGAAGAGGGCGAAGCCGAAGAGGCCGCCGAGACCTAATCGTCGCATCCTGTTGTCGAGGTTTAAAAACGCGCGTCTTTTCGAAGGTGCGCGTTTTCGTGTGTGCGGTTGGGGTTGGCGCGTGCACGATTGCGCCTCGGGGCGTCCGGCGGCTCTGGCGTGTGATGAGGGGGCACGCGCCCGCGGCGCGCCTCAGGCGGCGTGCGCCCCCGCTGCGAGGGATTTGACAAACGCGAGCACTTGGGCGCTGGACTGGCCCTGCTCGATCAGTTTGACAATCGCAGAGCCGACCACGGTGCCGTCAGCGACGGCCGCAATATCCTGGGCCGCTTGCGGGGTCTTGATACCAAAGCCGACAATCACCGGCAGATCGGTAGAGGCTTTGATCCGGGCGACTTCGGGGGCGACATCGGCGGCTTGTGCGTCTGCCGCGCCGGTGATGCCGGTGATCGAGACATAATAAACAAACCCCGAGGTGTTTTGGAGCACGGCAGGCAAGCGCTTGTCATCGGTTGTCGGAGTCGCCAGGCGGATGAAGTTCAGCCCCGCAGCCTGGGCGGGCAAGCACAGCTCGGTGTCTTCTTCGGGCGGCAGATCCACGATGATCAGCCCGTCGATCCCGGCTTCTTTGGCTTGGCTGAGAAACTTGTCAACGCCGCGCGAATAGATCGGATTGTAATAGCCCATCATCACAATCGGAGTCTGGTCACCAGTGGCGCGCAGGGCGCGTGCGATGTCCAGCGTCTTGTCCAGGGTCATGCCAGCGTCCAGCGCGCGTTGGCCTGCCAGTTGGATGGTCGAGCCATCGGCCATCGGGTCGGTGAAGGGCAGGCCCAGTTCGATGATGTCAACGCCTGCGGCGGGCAAGCCAAGAACGATATCGCGCGAGGTTTCGTAATCCGGATCGCCAGCCATGACATAGGCGACGAAGGCCTTTTTTCCGTCGGCTCTCAGGCGGGCGAAGGTGTCATCAATGCGGGTCATGGGGGCCTCGAATTTTGCGGTTGTGATGGTGTGAGCGACCGCAGCGAAAAGGTCAAGAGAAGGGTGGTGTCGAACGCAGCCGGGATCACTGTCGCGGCGCTCTGCAACGGCACCGTCTGGTTGGTGTCGCCCGCCACGTCGCAGCGGGTATTGGTCCCTGAGCGGTTGGCCGCGCTGCTGGGTGGTGTTTGTCTGGCAGGTGGGCAACGCCCCATTGGCATCTGGTCTTCAATTCTGCTGGCCGCGTCGGTGTCTATGCCGCACGTTTTGGCCGGTGTGCCTTGGCATGTCCGCAGGTCACAGACCGATGACAAGCGGGTCCACGGTGTTGCACGTGGCGCCCAGCCTGCATAGAAGGCCGCAAATGCTGATGAGGAGACGCGCGATGGGCTTCAAGATGGGAATTGTTGGATTGCCGAATGTGGGCAAGTCCACATTGTTCAATGCGTTGACGAAGACGGCAGCAGCCCAGGCGGCGAATTTTCCGTTCTGTACCATTGAGCCAAATGTAGGCGATGTCGCAGTGCCGGACATCCGGTTGGATAAATTGGCGGCGATTGCGCGCTCCAAACAGGTGATTCCGACGCGGATGACGTTTGTGGATATCGCAGGTTTGGTAAAAGGCGCGAGCAAAGGCGAGGGCTTGGGCAATCAGTTCCTGGCCAATATCCGCGAGACCGACGCGATTGCCCATGTGCTGCGCTGCTTTGAGGATGCCGACATCACCCATGTCGATGGTCGGGTCAACCCTGTCGAAGATGCCGAGACAATCGAGACCGAGCTGATGCTGGCCGATATGGAGAGCATCGAAAAGCGGCTGCAGGGCTTGTCGCGCAAAGTGCGGGGCGGGGACAAGGAAGCAGTGCAGCAAGAGCGATTGCTCAAGGCCGCGCTTGCGGCGCTGGAAGAGGGCAAGCCTGCGCGGATGGTCGAAATTGACGCCGAAGACATGAAGCAGTGGAAAATGCTGCAATTGCTCAGCTCAAAGCCAATTTTATATGTTTGCAATGTGGATGAAGCGTCATCGGCCACGGGCAATGAATTCTCGACGCAAGTGGCTGCCATGGCCGAAGCGCAAGGGGCTGCACATGTGGTCATCTCGGCGCAGATTGAAGAAGAAATTGCGCAGCTGGACGCGGAAGAGGCCGAGATGTTCCTGTCAGAGATGGGGCTTGAGGAACCGGGCTTGGATCGTCTGATCCGGGCCGGTTACGCGCTGTTGCATCTGGAAACCTATTTTACCGTTGGCCCGAAAGAGGCCCGCGCCTGGACGATCCGGGCGGGCACCAAAGCGCCGCAGGCCGCCGGGGTCATTCACGGCGATTTTGAGCGTGGGTTCATTCGGGCCGAGACGATTTCCTATGCGGATTACGTGGCGTTGAACGGCGAAGCTGGTGCCAAGGAGGCCGGTAAAATGCGGGTCGAAGGCAAGGCTTACATGGTCAAAGACGGCGATGTCCTGCATTTTTTGTTCAACGCCTGATTTTGGGCGCATTGGACGCGGGGGGGGGCAGACGCGCAACCGACACCACGGAGGCCGTCTGAGCGCGCTTTAAGCGCACAGCACACCCGACGGCCAAGGTGTTCAAAGACACGCGCGACGGGTCGGGCTTCTTGGACATCTACAGCACCTCGACAAAGATGACCCACATCGCCCCACAGTCATGGCCGTCTGTGTATACTCGGCTTTTTTGTCAGTCGAACTCTACCATCTGCGCAATAGATCCACGCGATCATGGCGCAGATGGACCGCCCCTTTTTGAGATGGCCGGGTGACGGTGGGGTCTAGGGGGTCTGGGGGGTCTGGGGCATTGCGCAAAAAAACTTCGGTTTTTTAATCGCCCTGACCAATCCGGTTGATCCCTTGCGCTTGCAGTGCGCCAACCAGTTGTCGCGGATCGAGCGATTGCACGGCACAGCCCTGTGTCAGCGCCAAAGCGGCTGCTGTGCCAGTCGCCTGTCCCATGGCCATGCATTGTGGCATCCCTCGGACGGAGGCAAACGCCACAGAATCGGCGGACAGGATTCGGCCTGCAAACATCAGATTTTCGATCTGATCAGGGATCAGCGATCGGAATGGGATTGTATAGTAATCTCCGCGGGTGATGGCGGCATCATGGGTCATATCGCCATCCGAACGCATCACGTCATCGATGGGATTGTCACACGCCACAACGCCGTCGCTGAACTTTGTCGCCGCGGCCAGATCAACCCCTGTCACCCGGTAGACGCCTTGTAGTTTTCGTGTCTCGCGCACACCGACAGTGGGAGAGAGCAGCGCCATATGGGCGGTTTGAAAGCCGGGCACATCTGTCTTCAGGACCTGTGCGAGTTGATGGCATCGCCGCCGTCCTTCTTGCGTTGCCTGGCCCACCACCACCGGGTCGGTCCCGTCCACGCCGCGCACATGGACCGTGTTGCAGAACACCGTGCCGGGGTGAAAGCCCTTCATCAGGTACAGCTTGGCCAGATCAGGGTGCAGCCTGTTTTCTGCAATGGCTTTGGCGGCGTATTTGGTAAAGTACGGGTCCGGATCGGCGAAGGCCGCGTCCCAATCGACGCCGATCATATGAAATGAAACCGTCACCGCCATCATATGACCGCTGGAATCGCCCAGTGCGAAAGGCACCCCCGCCTTGGCCGAGATATCGCCGTCACCCGAACAATCGATCACCATCTTGGGGATCATCGTAAACGGCCCGTTGCGGTCAAAGCAGGTAACAGACGCTATGCGGGAGCCTTCGGTCTGAGGTGTCAGCGCAGTCGCGTTCAACCGGGTCCGGACCCCGGCCTCTTCGAGCATCTGAAACATCGTCAGGGTCGCGAGATCATGGTCATAAAGGATCTCGGGACCGAAATTGTCCAAGGTGCTATCGCGCTTCTCAGCGGCAGGTGGATCCAGTGCGGCCAACCGATCGGTCAGCTCTTCAAGAAGCCCACCGATGATCTGGTCCACAGGATAGCCGCCGCCCCAGGGCATCCCCGGACAAAACGCCATGACACCGCCCACTTTGCTGGTCGCTTCCAGCAAGGTCACGCAAAGTCCCTGACGGCCCGCCGCGACCGCCGCGCCGAAGCCAGCGGTTCCGCCGCCGATGACCAAGACATCGGTGTGTTGTGTTCGCAGTTTCATGGCTGTGCTCCTGGCACGGTCCGGGTCAGATCAGAACACATCAGATCGGGCACGACAACGCAATGCGCAGGCCGTGACAAGTCGCAAAAAGAACGCCTGGGCCAGACCAGAGGCGCATCTTTGGACCGGGCGCTCAGATCTGTATGTGGTATAGTCGGCGTCTAGATTTCATGGAAATGCGGGCCCTTATCGGCCCGGTGAAAATCTGTGGCTGCTGTGCTGCGGCGTGACGGGCAGACCTGTGCTGCGGTCTATGGCACGCGACATGCGATGCGCCCGCACCGCCCGGCACCCAAAGTGGTTTGTCGCCCGACATGCCGAACACCGGTTGCGCCTGAGGTCTACGACAGCCTTGGGTTGGTCTTCGAACGCGCGATCGCTTCCAGAGACAAAATATCACCCGCTGGCAATTGGGACAGTTTGACCCGCGCCTCGGTTGGGATCAGGCCGCGCAATTGCAGATCGAGGAACCGCAGACAGCAGACGCGCAAAAACGAGGTGAAGTTGCCAACATCATGACCCGCATCGAGGCTTTCATTATAGAGCCGGTGCAAAAGCTGCGGCACCGTCAAATCGTCCCGAGCGCCGATGGTTTCAAGTGTCCGCCAGAACATTTCTTCCAGACGGACACTCGTGACCATTCCATCCATTCGAAACGATCGTGTGTGAGACGCCCAAAGTGCCGGGTCAGCGTCTATAAACAATTGGCACATACGGGCATCTCCATTTGGGTTGCGTCACCGCCCAAGGCGCTCTTTGACATCATCGGCGAAATCTTCGTAGCGACGAAGCGATTTGACATCAACATGCACAAGGTGCCCCATCTTTTGCATGATCGGCAGATCAAAAAGGATGCGGTCGAGATCGTCTGGGGTTTCCACGTCGGCAATCACCAGGACCTTTCGTTCCCCGACGACTTTCCAAAGATCCACAACCACACCGGCTGATTTTGCGCCCAGAGCGGCGTTTGCCTCTTCAGCCCAGACGCCCAGCAAACCCTGCTGAGCCATGGCGTCGTCGTATTCTACTGTGAAATCAAGTTTGTAAAGCATAGTTTCTCCCTGTCTTTTAGGATGATTGGGTCAGGCGAAGCGCCCGCCTTTTTCGATCACTTCAATTTGGTATCCATCGGGGTCTTTGATAAAAAAGAACTTCGCGACGCGCTCTCCGCCGGGGCGGAAATCTACGATGTCACCCGGCGTTGAACCGACCTCGGTGGCTTTGGCATGCGCAGCGTCAAGATCCTCTACAACGACCGCAAGATGACCGTAGCCGTCGCCCAGATCATAGGGCGTATCGCGACCTTTATTGACGGTCAGCTCAAGTTCGAATGTCGACGTGGGAAGGTTCATGTAAACCAACGTGAAGTTTTCAAAATCCAACCGGTCGACGACCTGCAGACCAAAGGTGTTCTGATAGAACTCAACTGATGTTGTCTCGTTCAGAACCCGGATCATGCTGTGCACAAGTTTCGTCATGTTTTCTCCTCTCAAAGCTGCTTAACAGCGCATGAGCGAGAAGTGGTATTACGCCGCTACTACATGGCCAAATTTGGCTTTTTTTCGTAATTTCCGACTGAAAAAGCCGTTGCATTGGGGGCGCGACATATGGCGACTGGCGCCAAAAAACACCTCTGTTCTGGCGGCCGTAATCCCGTAACTGTATGTTTTATGTCTACAAAATATCTGGTGCGATCGGATATGCCCAACGGTTGCGGGATTTTGAAAATTTAATTGGCCCAGACGCTTGACTCGGCCCGGTGGTCTCCTTAATTCCGCCTCAGTTAGCACCCTCCGACGGTGAGTGCTAACACTTGGGAGCAACTCAACAGTCAAGGAGCCTTACACATGGCACTGACCCCGCTTCACGACCGTGTACTGGTCGAGCGTACTGAAAGCGAAGAGAAAACCTCTGGCGGCCTGATCATTCCTGACAGCGCCAAAGAAAAGCCCGCAGAGGGCGTTATCGTTGCCGTTGGCGCTGGCGCCAAGGATGATGACGGAGACCGCATCGCGATGGACGTCAAAGAAGGTGACAAGATTTTGTTCGGCAAATGGTCGGGCACCGAAGTCACTGTCGACGGCAAAGAGCTGCTGATGATGAAGGAAAGCGACATTCTCGGGATCATTTCCTGATTTGCACGCTGAGCTTAACTAAGAATTCTAAGGAGCACCTCAATGGCTGCTAAGGACGTAAAATTCGATACCGCTGCCCGTGACAAGATGCTGACAGGCGTCAACATTTTGGCCGATGCGGTTAAAGTGACTTTGGGCCCGAAAGGCCGCAATGTCATCTTGGACAAATCCTTCGGCGCACCGCGCATCACGAAGGACGGTGTATCTGTTGCCAAAGAAATCGAACTGGAGGACAAGTTCGAGAACATGGGCGCACAGATGGTCAAGGAAGTTGCATCGCGCACCAATGACGAAGCAGGCGACGGCACAACAACTGCGACCGTGTTGGCGCAAGCCATCGTGAAAGAAGGCTTGAAGTCGGTCGCCGCTGGCATGAACCCGATGGACTTGAAGCGCGGTATTGATTTGGCCACAAGCAATGTCGTGGACGCGATCGGTGCTGCGGCCCGCCCGGTCAATGACAGTGCGGAAGTTGCCCAGGTCGGCACGATTTCGGCCAATGGCGAAGGAGAAATCGGCAACCAGATCGCCGATGCAATGCAGAAAGTCGGCAACGAAGGCGTGATCACCGTCGAAGAGAACAAGGGCCTCGAGACCGAGACCGATGTTGTTGAAGGCATGCAGTTCGACCGTGGCTATCTCAGCCCCTATTTCGTCACCAATTCAGACAAAATGATCACCGAGCTGGAAGACGCCGTTATCCTGCTGCACGAGAAGAAGTTGTCGTCGCTGCAGCCAATGGTGCCGCTGCTTGAATCGGTCATCCAATCGCAAAAGCCTCTGGTGATCATCGCAGAAGACGTCGAAGGCGAAGCGCTGGCGACCCTTGTTGTCAACAAGCTGCGCGGTGGTTTGAAAATTGCCGCCGTCAAGGCGCCAGGTTTCGGCGATCGTCGCAAGGCCATGCTGCAGGACATCGCGATTTTGACCGGTGGTCAGGTGATCTCGGAAGAGCTGGGCATGAAGCTTGAAACCGTGACCATGGACATGCTGGGCAGCGCCAAGAAGATCCAGATCACCAAAGACGAGACAACCATCGTTGATGGCGCAGGCGAAAAGGCCGAGATCGAAGCACGCGTTGGCCAGATCCGTGGTCAGGTCGAAGAGACCACCAGCGACTATGATCGTGAAAAGCTGCAAGAACGTCTGGCCAAGCTGGCCGGCGGTGTGGCTGTCATCCGCGTCGGCGGCATGACCGAGGTCGAGGTGAAAGAGCGCAAAGATCGCGTTGACGACGCTTTGAATGCGACCCGTGCAGCTGTGCAAGAAGGTATTGTTGTCGGCGGGGGCGTTGCGTTGATCCAGGCCGGTAAAGCTTTGGCTGATTTGGTCGGTGAGAACAACGACCAGAATGTCGGTATTTCCATCGTGCGCAAAGCACTGGAATCCCCTCTGCGCCAGATCGCCGAGAATGCCGGTGTTGATGGCTCTGTCGTGGCAGGCAAAATTCGTGAAAGCGAAGACGCGGCTTTTGGCTTTAACGCGCAGACCGAAGAATATGGCGATATGTTCAAATTCGGTGTGATCGACCCTGCCAAAGTGGTGCGGACCGCTCTGCAAGACGCGGCCTCAATCGCGGGTCTGCTGATTACAACCGAAGCAATGGTTGCCGATCGTCCGTCGAAAGACACCGCAGCACCCGGTGGCGGTATGCCCGACATGGGCGGCATGGGCGGCATGATGTAATCATCCGGTCCAGATGGATTGACGGAAAGGGGCCTTTGCGGGCCCCTTTCTTATGGGATAGATGAGCGCGTTACGCCGCGACACGCCAATCGTCTCGATTTGGGTCGCTGACCCATTTAGAAAGCAAATGCGATGGATCTGACATTGACCGGTGCCGAGGTTTTGGGACCTGATGGACTAGACCGGCGCGACATCGGAATATCGGGTGCACGGATCGGACCTGGCGGGCGCCGTCTTGATTTGACCGGTTTTTGGGTGCTGCCGGGTCTCGTTGATCTGCATGGTGACGGCTTTGAGCATCATCTTGCACCCAGACGCGGGGCTGTGACGGATCTTGGGCTGGGCTTGCGGGCTGCTGAAGCCGAGATGGCTGTCAACGGGATCACGACAGGTGTTTTGGCGCAATTCTACTCTTGGGAAGGCGGGATGCGTGGCCCAGAATTTGCCTCTCGCATGCTCGGGGCCCTGGCCGAAACACGGTCCGAGCGGCGTTTGGATTTGCGGGTTCAGCTGCGGGTCGAAACCCGTTTGCCAGATGGATATGCCGCTGTGGAAGCGTTGATCGAGCGCGCCGAAATCAACTATGTCGTGTTCAACGATCATGTCCCACACGCGGCCCTGGCCAAAAATCAAAAACCACCACGATTGACGGGTCAGGCATTAAAGAGCGGCCGTTCGCCTGAAGCGCATTGGCAGCTCTTGCAGGATTTGCATGACCGCGACGTGACCGGCGATCTGAACCGGCTGGCGCAGCGGCTGCGCGCGCGGGGGGTGCTCTTGGGCAGCCATGATGATCCGGATGCCCCAACCAGATGGCAGATGCACGCTTTGGGGGCTCATATCTGCGAGTTCCCGGAAAGCGTCGAAGCTGTCACCGCAGCGCACCAAGCGGGTGACGTTATCTTGATGGGGGCGCCAAATGTCATCCGGGGCTGCTCACATAAGGGCAAGATCAGTGCGCAGGACCTTGTCGCAGAGAACATGTGTGACGCTTTGGTCTCGGATTATCACTATCCCTCGCTGATGCAGGCCGCTTTTGCCTTGGTGGATCGCGGTATCTTGCCCCTTGCAAACGCCTGGGCGTTGGTCTCGGTCCATCCCGCAGCGGTTTTGGGCCTGGCGGACCGGGGCTGGTTAAGCCCGGGCGCCCGCGCCGATCTGATCGTGGTCGACCCCGACAGCAGACGGGTCGAGGCCACGATTTCGGCTGGAAAAATAGCCTATTTGTCATCGCGCGTGTCCGACAGAATATTGGATTGAGCTTGTCTTTGCACAGGCCCAGCCCCATGGTCACACAATGACTTTCGCCCGATTGTTCAGCCTATGTGCCGTTGCGATGTGTTTTTTTGCTGCCAATTCCGTGCTGACGCGGGCGGCTTTGGCGGAGGCATCGATCGGGGCGGGGATGTTTGGTTTGTACCGTCTGATGTCCGGAGCGGTCACGCTGGCTGTCTTGGTCAAAATACGCGGCGGAGCGCTGGATCTGTTTCGCATCAGACATATCCCGAGCGTTTTGGCGCTGTTTTCCTATATGGTTGGATTTTCGCTGGCATATCTTTGGCTTGACGCAGGCATCGGAGCACTGATCTTGTTTGCTGGGGTGCAAGTTACGATGTTTGTGGGCGCCTTGCGCGCCAGTGAGGCGATTCCTCGATTGCGATGGCTCGGCATGGGCGTGGCGCTTTGCGGGCTTGCGGTGTTGTACTTGCCAGGTGCGGCAAAGCCCCCCCTGATGGGTGTGAGTTTCATGCTGGTTGCAGCGGTAGGTTGGGGGACTTATTCGCTATATGGGCGGGGGTCTCGCACGCCACTTGCCTCAACCGCTGCGAACTTTATCTGGGCCAGCGGTCTGATGGCAATCGTGCCTTGGGCGGTGTTGGAGCCCACGCCGAGCACCGCCTATGGTATCACCTTGGCGGTTGCGGCTGGGGCATTGGCGTCGGGCGTCGGCTATACGATTTGGTACGCGGTGCTGCCGCATTTGCACGCGACGCGGGCGTCTGTGGTGCAGCTCAGTGCGCCTGTCTTGGCGCTGATGGGCGGCGCCATATTTCTGAACGAACCGCTGCGTCTGTCGGCGATCCTGGCCGCAGGCCTTGTTGCTGTTGGTGTTTTGATCGCGCTGCGCGCCCACCAGAATGCAGGCTATTTGACAAGCAATTCCAAAGGGTCATAGATCATATCGGGCCCCCATGCGGCTTTGGCCAATGTGTCGGGCTTAAAGCGGATCGTGGGCAATTGCTCGCGGGCAAAGAAGCGTCTTTGCGTGACGATACCTTCGGGATCTTGCCAGCTTGCGTCGATCCGACCGGCTGCGATTTGGGCGCGAAAATACACATCCACTTGATGAAATCCAAGCTTTGGATCATGGAATTCGTTGACCATGCACGGGGCGCCCACAGTCACATCGAGGCCGGTTTCCTCATGGACTTCCCGCACCAGATTGTCGGCGAGGCTGCTGTGTTTTTCTACCCCACCTCCTGGCGCGCACCATAAATCCGAGACACCACCGCCCCATGCGTTGACCAGCAACAGTCGATCTTCGTGCAAAATTAGCGCACGCACCGCAAGACGAAGAGGTTTATCGATCATTCTTAATATGTGACGCAACGTGACACTCGGTGCAATGGCTACACAAACGTTGATATGATACCTAGATCTTCGACATGTTGCGCATCCTTGCTTTTCTCATGCTTGCCCCACTGCCCGCAGCCGCCGATTGTGTCGTGCTGCTGCATGGCTTGGCGCGCAGCAATACCTCTTTTGCACTGCTCGACGAGGTTTTGGAGCGTGAGGGGTATCAGACCGTCGTGCCCGATTACGCGTCGACTGAGGACACCATCGCGCGTTTGGCCGCCACGACCTTTCCGCCGGCTTTGGCGCAATGCGACCCGGGTCCGATCCATGTTGTGACCCATTCGCTGGGCGGCATCTTGCTGCGTCAATACGTATCGCAGGAGACAATCCCGGGACTTGGTCATGTGGTGATGATGGGACCGCCGAACCACGGGTCCGAAATCGTGGATGAGTTCGCCGACTTGCAGCCTTTCTACTGGATCAATGGCCCGGCTGGACTGGAGCTGCACACCGGACCAGACAGCACCCCAAACACATTGCCTGCAGCCGATTATAGCCTCGGGATCATTGCTGGAAATCGCTCCCTCAATCCGATTTACTCCAATATTCTCGAGGGTCCTGACGATGGGAAGGTCTCGGTCGCGAGCACCTATCTGGAGGGTATGAACGCCCATATCGTCTTGCCCGTGACCCACACATTCATGATGAACAATCCAGTCGTCGTGGCCCAGGTGCTGAACTATCTGCGTGACGGTGCGTTTGAAACGGATCTCGGTTTGGCGGATCTGCTTGCAGATGCGGTGGGGCTGGATTAACCCGCCTGGGCACGCAGCGGTTGGATGACATTGACATGGCCCATTTTGCGACCCGGACGCGTCTCGGCCTTGCCATAGAGATGAACCGCCGCCTGTGGATTGCGGGTAAATTCGTGCAAGCGGTCGATATCATCGCCGATCAGATTTTCCATCACAACATTGGCAAAGCGAGTTCCATCGCCCAGGGGCCAGCCAGAAATGGCGCGAATATGTTGTTCGAACTGATCGACCGCGCAGCCGTTTTGGGTCCAATGGCCCGAATTATGGACCCGCGGTGCGATCTCGTTGGACGCATTAACGGAGAGCACATCATCAACCCTACCCCAGCTCAAATCGAAGAACTAGAAGTCGATATGGTTATCGGTGCTTCGAAAGACAGCGTTGTAATGGTTGAAGGTGAAATGCAAGAAATTTCAGAAGAGGAAATGGTTGAAGCGATCAAGTTCGCCCACGATGCCATCAAGGTACAGATTGAAGCGCAAGAGCGTTTAGCTGCACAAGTTCCTGCTTCTCACAATAAGCGTGAGTACAGCCACGAAGTACACAGCGACGAAGTTCGTGAAGATGTAATGGCTGCAACCTACGACAAGGTATACGAAGTTGCTAAGAGCGGATTGCCAAAGCACGAGCGTTCAGCTGGATTCAAAGCAGTGTTGAACGAATACCTCGAAGGTAAAGACGAAGCTTGGTTGGAAGAGAACACTGGTTTTGCAAAGCGTTACTTCCACGATGTGGAGTACAAAGCTATGCGTACTATGGTGTTGAACGACGGCCAACGTTTGGACGGTCGCGATACCACGGAAGTTCGTCCTATCTGGTCAGAAATTGACTACTTGCCAGGTGCACACGGTTCTGCCGTGTTCACACGTGGGGAGACTCAGTCTTTGACTACAGTTACCTTGGGTACTTCTTTGGATGCAAACAGAATTGACGATGCTACATTTACTGGCGAAGAGAAATTCTACTTGCACTACAACTTCCCTCCGTTCTCAACTGGTGAGGCTCGCCCTATTCGTGGTGTAAGCCGTCGCGAAGTTGGTCACGGTAACCTTGCACAGCGCGCGTTGTACCAAATGGTGCATCCAGATAATCCGTACACCATCCGTGTAGTAAGTGATATCCTAGAATCAAACGGTTCGTCTTCGATGGCAACAGTTTGTGCAGGAACACTAGCATTGATGGACGCGGGTATTAAGCTAACTCGTCCTGTGAGTGGTATTGCCATGGGTCTTATCTCTGACGGTGAGAACTATGCTGTACTTTCTGACATCTTGGGTGATGAAGATCACTTGGGTGATATGGACTTCAAAGTAACCGGTACTGAGAAAGGTATTACTGCTTGTCAGATGGATATCAAAATCAAAGGTTTGAGCTATGAAATCTTGGTGAACGCTTTGAAGCAGAGCCGTGAAGGACGTATGCACATCTTAGGTGAGATGTTGAAGACGATGCCAGAGTCACGCGAGCAATTGAAACCAAATGCTCCGAAGATCATGACATTGACCGTGAAGAAAGAGTTCATTGGTCCTATCATTGGTCCTGGTGGTAAGAACATCCAAGGCATCCAAGCAGATACAGGTACGACTGTAACCATCGAAGAAATCGAAGAGCGCGGTCATATCGAAATCTCTGGTAAGGATTACGACAAGATGAACCAAGCGTTGGAAATGATCCGCGCAATCGCTTTCGAACCAGAAGTAGGTGAAACCTATGAAGGTATCGTACGCGGTGTTCAGACTTACGGCGCATTCATTGAAATTGCACCAAAGGTTCAAGGGTTGTTGCACATCTCTGAGATCGATTGGACGCGCATCAAGAATGTTGAAGACGTACTAAAAGAAGGCGACAAAGTGCGCGTTAAACTTCTAGACGTTGACAAAGCAGGTAAGATGAAGCTTTCTCGTAAGGTATTATTGCCGAAGCCTGAAAAGGACGGCGACAAGCAAGAAGGCTAATTTTAGAATAAGTTATGCGGACCAGTTGCGCAGGTAATTGGTCCGCTCATTAAAACATTTCTCTACCATGAGACAGTTAAAAATCACCAAACAGGTTACCAACCGCGAAACGGCCTCGTTAGATAAATATCTACAGGAGATTGGTAAAGTTGAATTGATTACTGCAGAGGAAGAAGTGGAGTTGGCACAGCGCATCAAAGCGGGTGACCAAATCGCCTTGGAAAAATTAACCAAGGCCAACCTTCGTTTCGTAGTTTCTGTAGCTAAGCAATACCAAAACCAGGGCTTGACACTTCCGGATTTGATCAACGAAGGGAACTTGGGATTGATTAAGGCTGCACAACGTTTCGATGAGACTCGTGGTTTCAAATTCATTTCATACGCTGTATGGTGGATTCGTCAGAGTATTCTTCAAGCATTGGCAGAGCAGAGCCGTATTGTTCGTCTTCCGTTGAACAAGATTGGTTCAATCAACAAGATTAACAAGGCGTACGCCTACCTCGAGCAAGAGCACGAGCGTCCTCCAAGCGCTGCTGAAATCTCGAAGCACTTAGAGATGAGTGAATCTGATGTAAAGGAGAGCATGCGTAACAGTGGTCGTCACGTAAGTATGGACGCACCTTTAGTTGAAGGTGAAGACAGCAACTTGTACGACGTACTGAACTCTTCAGACTCACCGCACCCGGACGAGGATTTGATGATGGACTCTTTGCGTACAGAGATCGAGCGTTCGTTGGCTACCTTAACTCCTAGAGAAGGTGATGTTATTCGTTTGTACTTCGGTCTAGGCGGTCAACACCCAATGACTCTTGAAGAAATTGGTGAGAAGTTTGATTTGACTCGTGAGCGTGTTCGCCAGATCAAAGAGAAGGCAATTCGTCGCATGAAGCACACTTCTAGAAGCAAAATCTTAAAGACCTACCTCGGTTAATAAACTAGGTAAGAACTTTTTTAGTAAGCACCCCATCCAGCCGGATGGGGTGCTTTATTTTTGTACAAACAATAAGAGCAACGTCATGGCATCACCTATCATTTCTCCTTCTCTTCTAGCCGCGGATTTCGGCAATCTGCAACGCGATTGTCAAATGGTCAATGAAAGCGAGGCCGATTGGTTCCACATCGATGTCATGGACGGCGTATTTGTCCCTAACATCAGCTACGGAATGCCAGTGGTTAAAACCATGGCGGACAATTGTGATAAGGTCATGGACGTGCATTTGATGATCGTCCAGCCTGAGCGTTACATTCAAACATTCAAAGACTGTGGTGCAGATATCCTTACGGTGCACTACGAAGCATGTACACACTTGCACCGCACCATTCAAGAGATTCATAATGCAGGAATGAAAGCAGGTGTAGCGTTAAATCCTCATACTCCGGTGAGCGTATTGGAAGATATTGTTCAAGATTTGGACGAGGTGTTGCTGATGAGTGTGAATCCAGGATTTGGCGGTCAAAAGTTCATAGAGAACACCGTCAAA
>JBELMC010000034.1:0-26995 GCA_042096155.1 Dinoroseobacter sp. | reverse complement strand
AATCCTTCGATAACCTATGCCTGAATCATGCATTGTCTTGATTAGATGGTGCAGTGACACTTGGTAATCAGAATAGTGTGAATACCAAAGGTGAGATGCTCTGAAAGTGACTGTGCAACACAAATAACCTTCAACAAAGTGCGTCCGTTGGGAACTACTCCACCGTTACTGATTTAGCCAAGTTTCTGGGCTGGTCCACATCTGTGCCTTTGGCGAGTGCTGTGTGATAGGCGATCAATTGTGCCGGTACCGCGTATACAATGGGTGCAAAGAGGGGATCGCATGTGGGCATGATCAGAGTTTCCCATGTGTCTTCCGACGCGCGGGCGGCACCAGCTTTGTCGGTGACCAGTAGGACCTGACCCGCACGGGCCATAACCTCTTGCATATTGCTGACTGTCTTGTCGAATAGGGGATCGGTTGGCGTGAAGACAATCACTGGTACGGATTTGTCGACCAATGCGATGGGGCCATGTTTCAGCTCTCCAGATGCATAGCCCTCAGCGTGTATATAGCTGATTTCCTTTAGTTTCAATGCGCCCTCAAGAGCAAGTGGATACATCGCCCCGCGCCCCAAAAAAAGGATATCTCGGGCCTCGGCAAGTTTGGTGGCCATGCGTTCGATCTCGCCCTCTGCGCTCAAGGCCTGGTTGATCAGGCTCGGCACTGCTTGCAATTCAGCCAGCTTGGCCCGCATCCCCGCCGCGTCAAGTCGCCCACGTTGATGCGCGGCGTGCAACGCCAGCAGGGCCAAGACGATCAGCTGACAGGTGAAGGCTTTGGTGGACGCGACCCCAATCTCGACGCCAGCCAGGATCGGCAAAGCCACGTCACTTTCACGTGCAATCGAACTTTCAGAGACATTGACCACCGCAAGAATATGGCGGGCCTTACCCGAACAATATCGCAGCGCTGCCAGTGTATCTGCCGTTTCTCCAGACTGGCTGACAAAAAGTGCGACGGTGCGCGGACCAATGGGCGGTTCGCGATAGCGGAATTCCGACGCAACATCGATTTCGACCGGAATCCCGGCAAGTTGCTCGATCCAATATTTTGCCGTCTGACAGGCATAGAAGGCGGTTCCACAGGCGACCAAAATCAGCCGATCGACCTGAGCGAAATCAGGCAGACCGACTGGTAGGTCAATGCCGCCATCAGCGGTCAGGTAATGAGCCAGGGCATCGCCCAAAACCGACGGCTGTTCCGCAATTTCTTTGGCCATGAAATGTCGGTATCCGGCTTTCTCCATCCGGGCGCTGTCTTGTTTGATCTGTTTTTCAGCGCGGCGCACAGGCTGGTTTTCCGCGTCGAAAACCTCGGCTCCCGTGCGGGTAAGGACCGCCAAGTCGCCTTCCTCCAGATATGTGATGCGATGGGTGAGGGGCGCCAGTG
Organism: Dinoroseobacter sp.; assembly: GCA_042096155.1. Taxonomy (GTDB): domain Bacteria; phylum Pseudomonadota; class Alphaproteobacteria; order Rhodobacterales; family Rhodobacteraceae; genus Dinoroseobacter. The sequence goes on along the minus strand of JBELMC010000034.1, from coordinate 25,603 downwards.
CAATGGCATCAGACCCGACAAACATTTCGCCATCCCCATGGCCAATCGCCAGAGGCGAGCCACGTCGGGCCGCAATCAGCAGATCTTCATGACCCTCGAACAAAATCGCCAGAGCGAACGCGCCGTCCAACCGTGTGATGGTCTTGCGTGCGGCCTCGACCGGCCCCAGACCTTCTCGCTGATAAGACGCCAGCAATTGCGCAACTGTTTCGGTGTCTGTGTCCGACTCGAAATTCACGCCTTGAGCAGACAGCTCAGCGCGCAGATCGCGGAAATTTTCGATAATGCCGTTGTGAACGACAGCAACGGCGCCAGATTGATGCGGATGGGCATTGTTGACCGTGGGTGCGCCGTGGGTGGCCCACCGCGTGTGTCCGATACCGGATTTGCCCGCCAGCGGTTTGCTGACCAGCAGATCAGACAGGTTCATCAGTTTTCCAACAGCGCGGCGGCGTTCCAAAACGCCTTCATGAACGGTTGCGATGCCGGCACTATCATAGCCGCGATATTCCAGTCTTTTCAACGCTTCGACCATAATCGGTGCCGCTTGGTGCTGGCTGAGAACGCCAATAATCCCGCACATCTGATCGCCCCTTTTTTATGTATTTGTTTTGCGGGCTTTGGCGGCCCGCAGTTTTTCCATCAAGCGCTTGGCAAAGCCCGGCTTGGTCTCTTGGCGGGCGCGTGCGAGGGCCAACGCCTCGTCGGGGACATCCCGCGTGATGACGCTGCCAGATCCGGTCATCGCATGCGCCCCCACTGTCACCGGGGCCACCAACATGGTCGAGGACCCGATAAAAGCGTCCGCTCCGACATGCGTTTGGTGTTTGAAAACGCCATCATAATTGCAGGTGATTGTCCCCGCACCGATATTGGCACGGGCGCCGATCCGCGCGTCGCCGATATAGCTGAGATGGTTGACCTTTGCGCCTTCTTCCAGAACGGAGTTTTTGATCTCGACGAAATTGCCCACATGGGCCTTTTCTTGCACCTCGGCGCCTGGGCGCAATCGTGCAAAGGGTCCGATGGTCGCGCCGCGCGCCACGTGGCAGTCTTCGAGATGGCTGAAGGCCTTGATCTGTGCACCGGACTCCACGCTCACCCCGGGGCCAAAAACCACATGCGGTCCGATCACGGCGTCTCGGCCCAGAACGGTATCGAGCGCAAAAAATGTTGTGCCGGGATCGGCCAAGGTGACACCATTCTTCAGAGCCTCGGTTCGGGCGCGGGCTTGGAAGGCCGCTTCGGCCGCAGCGAGCTCGGCGCGGGTGTTGATGCCAAGGGTTTCAGCCTCCGGACAAGTGACGACGCGCGCGACCAAACCTTTGGCCCGCGCAATTTCGACGATGTCGGTCAGATAATACTCGCCCGACGCATTGTCATTGCCGACAGCGTCAATCAGCGCAAACAACGCTGCTGCATCGGCCATCACGACACCGGAGTTACACAGACTTATCGCCAGCTCCTCAGGCGAAGCGTCTTTTGCCTCAACGATTTTTTCCAGATCACCGTTGGTTGCAACCAGACGTCCATACCGGCCTGGATCTGCGGCGTGAAAGCCCAAAACCACAATGTCGGCACCAGCGGTACGCGCATCCTGCATCGCCAAAAGGGTTTCGGGGCTGATAAAGGGTGTGTCGCCATACAGAACCACACCGTCGCCGTCGAAACCGTCAAGCGCCTTGCGAGCTTGGGCAACGGCGTGAGCTGTGCCGAGCTGTTCGGTTTGTTGGACAACGACCGCCTGGCCATCAAGTTTCGCCAGCGCTGCCTCGACGGCCTCGGCCCCATGTCCGGTCACCACAACGGTCCGCGCCGGCGCCAAGGTCGCACCGACACGCAACGCATGCGCCAGAAGCGGCGCACCTGCAAGCGGGTGCAGAACTTTGGGCAGGTTCGAGTTCATTCTCGACCCTTTGCCAGCAGCCAGCACAATCAATGCGCCCTGCCATGCGCCTATTTCAGACCCCGGCATGGTCGTTTGTCCTTCTCATTTTCTCGCGGTTCTTTTACCTCAAGCACAGAGGTGGACAACCTCTGTGGCGGTCAAGCCATGTTTCGAGCCGTAACAGACCCCAACAAGATCGGCGATGCCTTGCCGATTTGCCGCTGACGCAAAGGATTATTGCCGAGATGACCGGACGTTCTGTTATTTTTGACCTCGACGGAACATTGGCCGACACGTCTGGTGATTTGATCGCAGCGGCCAATCAATGTTTCGCTGCGATGAAACTGTCGGTTCGCCTTGATCCTGCAAAAGACCAAAGTATTGCGTTGCGCGGCGGACGCCGGATGCTGACCGCAGGATTGATGCGCGCGCATCAAGCGGTCGACGACGATCTGATCACCCGTTGGTATCCTGAACTTCTTGCGTTCTATGAGGCAAATATCGATGTGCACACGGTGATGTATGAAGGCGCCATTGATGCGGTTGCGCGGGTGACGGCGCAAGGCGATCGGGTAGCGATCTGCACCAATAAGCCGGAAGCCTTGGCTGAGACATTGTTAAACCGCCTTGGCGTTCGGGATGCGTTTGGCGCATTGGTCGGTGCGGATACATTGCCTGTGCGCAAACCCGACCCGGCCCCGTTCTACGAGGCGGTGGACCGGATTGGCGGCGATCGCACGCGTTCAGTGTTGGTGGGCGACAGTGATACCGACCGCAACACCGCGCGCAATGCCGGAGTGCCATCGATTTTGGTGACGTTCGGCCCCAGTGGCGATGACATGGCCGCATTGGCACCCGATGCTCTGCTGAATGATTTTGCCGATTTCGAGACCATCCTTGATGCCGTGCTGCCGAACTAGCATCATTGCAACGGGGGGTCAGATCGTTACCCTAGACCAAGTGGTATTCATATCTTGGCATAGCAGGAGAAACACATGTCATTTCAAATTTTGAACCGGGTTCCCAAGATGCTCGGATTTATGTTTGGTGCCAGTTTGCTGGCCAGCTCTGCGACTGCGCAGTCATTTTGCGGTGGCATAGGCGATGGCGGCGCATGGGTTGGCGGAATCGCTGAGGCCTCTGATATTTCCACCGCAGCGGGTCCGTTCGACACAAATGGTTCCGTGCCAGCAAATGGCGAAATGGTCACGCTTTTTCGTGTCAGCCAAACGACCGAAATCCGTGTAGAAGCCGTGCCGGGCGACGGCGGCGATACAGTAATTGATCTGCTGAATGATGCTGGGGACATTGTGCTGAACGACGATGATAGCGGGGGCGGTTTGGCATCGCGGGGCGAGATCACGTTGGCGCAAGGCACCTATTGTTTGCTAACCCGAGGCCTGCAGGGCGGCCAAATCAACGCCAATGTTCGGGTTGGCCGGGTCGAGCACCAGGCCTTGACCACAGGCACCGGCGCGGCCGCCGAACTGGGCGCGTGCACAAGGCAGACGATCACCGCGCCTTTGGTAGCAGGCGGTATTCTGGAGACCGCCATGTTGCCTGTGACAGCGGTCAATTCGGCAAATCAAGTGCCGTATTACAGTTTCAGTCTCAACAGCCCAATGTCATTGACGTTTACGGCCAGCAATGACGAAGCGGATCCGGTGCTTTACTTATACGACGAGGATGGCACCGTGTTGGCCGAGAATGACGACACTAATGGGCTCAATTCCCGGATCGACCAGATGGATCCGTTGCCAGCTGCCACCTACTGCCTGGGCTTGCGGGCCCTGTCCGACGGTGATCTTCCCATCACGCTGGAGGTATCGGAATACACCGAAGACGATTTTCTCAATTCGCTCTACAGTTCGGGCGAAACCAGCCCGCCGCTGGATGGCAGCTATCCGGTTGGCGATCTCGGGGAACTGGAAACCCGTTTGCGCGAAGATGTGCGTCTGGGCGATGGGGTCACTTGGTATCAGGTGGAACTGCTTGATGGCGATTTGATCGTCGCCGAGGCAATTTCGGTCGGCGACGTTGATCCAACACTTGTGATCTTCGATGATCTGGGACGCGAAATTGGCCGCAATGATGATTACGGCGATGGCTTGGACAGTTTGGTCGCGGCGCCTGTGCAACCGGGGGTGTATTTGGTTGGCGTCGGCCAAGTTGGTGACGACGCCGCAGGTGGACGGGTCCGGCTTGCCCTTCAACGCTATGAACGCGCGCGCTAAAAAAAAGCATTACACGAAAAGAAGCAATCGCCTGACGCTGGCTGGAATCGTCGATTTCGACACGTCAGGCGAGCCATTACGTTTTGCTCCATCAGCAAAGCCAGTAGACCCCCGGACTGCGCTGAAGCGTTACGTCAGCGCCCAGGGCGGTTGATCGTGGCCTGCCAGTGGCGCAACACCCAAAATCGGTACAGCATCGTCACCGCGGCAAAACTCAGTCCAACGACAAGCCCCAACCAGACACCAATCCCCCCCATATCGAGTGTGAAGCCAAACCAATAGGCGACGGGCAACCCCAAAGCCCAATAGCTCAACACCGCCAGTATCATCGGCACGCGCGTGTCTTGCACCCCGCGCAGGAGCCCCAATGCCATAACCTGCGCGCCATCCGCCAGCTGAAACAGCGCAGCCACAGCCAGCAGTCCCGCGCCGATGGTGATTATGGCGGCGCGGTTCGGATCGTTGGGTGACAAGAATAATCCGATCAAAAACTCAGGCGCCCCGAGGAACCAAATAATCGTCAACACCACCATGACCGCCGAACAAATCAACGCCGCAGCACCCCCCAACATCAGGCCGGCCGCATCTTTCTGACCAAATGCCTTGCCAGCCCTTATTGTTGCGGCTTGGCTCAGTCCGATATGGACCATGAAGGTCCCGCTGGTCAGCTGCAACGCAATTCCATGCGCCGCCAGAGGCAGAACGCCAAGCCAACCAAGCATCACAGAGCTGGCCGCAAACAAACCACTTTCGGCCAGTAGTGTCATGCCAATTGGCCAGCCCAACCGGAACACAGACCCAAAGGCTTGCCAATCAGGGCGCCAGATTCGGTGGAAAATCTGCTGTTCGGGCAGGGCTTTGACGGCATAGAGCCCGAGGCCCACCAGCATCAGGATCGCATTGACCAGTGATGCCACCGCAGCCCCCTTTATCCCCAGTTCGGGCGCACCAAGATTGCCGAAGATCAACACCCAATTTGTCAGCCCATTGCTTGCTGCGCCCAAAACGGTGACCCAAAGCACAATCTGCGTCCGATCTTGCGCTGCAAGATAAGATTTCAGCACCATCACCAGCAAAGCGGGGCCCATGCTCCAGCCCGCGATCCGCAAATAGTCTTGCGCCAATTGGGCGAGCAGTGGCTCTTGGCCGATCGCGCGCAATACTGCTGCAGCGTGCCACATCAGTGGCATCAACAGCCCGGCAAACAGCACCGATAGCCACAACGCCATGCGGGTTACGCGACGGCATTGGATCTGGTCGCCCTGGCTGGCCGCTTTGGCCACCATTGGCATGACCGCAAGTGCGAAGCCGCTGCCAATCATGAACAAGGTAAAGAAAAACGAGCTTGCCAGAACCGCCGCCGCCAAAGCCTCGACATCGTACCACCCCAGCATCACCGTATCGGTCATCACGATCGAAAACTGCGCCAGATGACTGCCGATCAACGGCAAACCGAGGATCAGCAAATGCGCGATATGGCGCGGCAAGGGCAACGCAGATTGGGTCATAGAGCGCGCTTACTGCGCCTTTTGCGACTCGTCCAGTTGGAGCTGTACGCGATGATTGCCAAAAACCTGACCGGCAAGGCCGCAACTCCGCTATTGAGAATGACCTCTGTCGCACTGGCAATCAGCTATGGGCCAAATTCACCAATGCGGCACTGGCACGCGTCAAATCCTGTATTGGCCAGCGCATCACGCTTCACCAATGCAAGATCATCCATATTCGCGATCTGGTTGCGTATGGCGAGCTCAGTGCGAACCCACCGCAGATCAACATCAAGGCCGAATGCTCCAATGCCAGTATACAGCGCGGACGAAACCGGCCGCTCCGATCAGGACGGACATGTCAACGAAACTTCCTCGGCGAATGCCTCGCCCACGGCCGGGAACTCCATTTCAGCATCAAAGGTGTCGGGCAATGCATTTAAGGATTCGTCGAGAAACGCATAGGCCGCATCAAGATCGGCATTCACAATCTCTGCAGCGCAATCGCTGCGGCCTTCCATTTGGGGCATTAAAGTCGCCGAATACGCGGTGTAAAAGCTTGGATCGAACAGCCGCATCACAATCTTGCCATCGGCAGGGTCAATCGGCGTTTCAAGTGCCCTTACGTGGGTTGTGACGATACGCCCGTCGCGCAAATCTGCGCTCCATTCCACAGGGCGCGACAATGCCAGCTCTCCATCTGGGCCGACCCCCACCGTGTCACCCGCGAAGTCCTCTGTCCAATTCATGTCAAAGCCCGAGAGTTTTTCCCGCTCCACCGCGGTCAAGACGCCATCGAAATCAGGATCCAGGTCCATGTCTTCTGTGACCAACAACGAGTACAGTTCGTCATAGAGCCAAGTCACACGAACGGCAGCAAGCGCGCCGGTGTCATCGAAAATAAACTGCACACCGGTATCAACGTAGATATGCGGATGCGCAGACGCGGGCGCGACGACCACGCCCCATACCATCCCTGCCGCACATAACCTTCGAAACCACATGAGCGAGAGGTAGGCCGACCGCTGAGTCGCTTCAAGCCTTTGGCACAGGTTCACCACAATTGCCTGGTGAGTGTGATCGCCGACGATGCCCTGCCCCGGGCTTGACACCCTGCACAAAGCCCCGGGTGGCGTTCTCTGAGTTGGCGAGTTGCGCTTTTTCGGTTCTGCGCCGCACAATAGGAAACAAGGCTAAGGCAAGTCAGGGGATTTGTGCAGCCCGCTGCCGGGCCTCGGCAATGGGTCTGCGGCTGTGGTCAGCGCCCACAAGGACCAAGCAACTGGCGGAACTGGGCCGATAGAGTGCGAAAACGCCCCTTCACGGGCATAGATCGCCTGTGGACAACCGCGCGCACCCCCTTTTCCGCCCCGACCTTTCCTGATCTAATGATGAAAATCATATCGAAATGAGCAGCAGCTATGGCCGACGATCTTTTGTCCGCGACCAACTCGGACACTTATGACGCCTCAAGCATCGAGGTGCTCGAGGGGCTCGAGCCCGTCCGCAAACGCCCCGGTATGTATATCGGCGGCACAGACGAACGCGCCTTGCATCACCTTGTGGCGGAGGTGCTCGACAATGCGATGGATGAGGCCGTGGCTGGGCATGCCAATCGGATCGAAGTCGAGCTTTTGGCCGATGGATCCTGTACCATCCGCGACAATGGCCGAGGCATTCCGACAGATCCGCACCCTAAGTTTCCCGATAAAAGCGCACTTGAAGTGATCCTGTGTACGCTGCATGCAGGCGGTAAGTTTGACGGCAAGGCCTATCAAACTTCGGGCGGTCTGCACGGTGTTGGTATTTCCGTGGTCAATGCGCTGTCTGACAGTTTGCGGGTTGAAGTGGCGCGCAACCGAACGGTCTATGCGCAGGAATTTTCACGTGGATTGCCGCTGGGACCTATCGCCCAGATTGGCCAGGCCCCAAATCGACGGGGCACATCTGTCACCTTCCATCCGGATGGCGATATTTTTGGCCCGCTCAGCCTGAAGCCTTCGCGGCTGCACAAGCTTGTGCGGTCGAAGGCGTATCTGTTTTCGGGTGTCGAGATCCGCTGGAAAAGTGCGATTGACGATGGCACCACACCGACCGACGCCACATTTCATTTTCCCGGTGGTTTGGCTGATTACTTGTCCGAGACCCTTGCAGGATCCACGACCTATGCCGATCAGCCTTTCGCTGGCAAAGTCAGCTTCGCAGAGAAATTCGAAGCGCCCGGCTCGGTCGAATGGGCGATCAACTGGACGCCAGCCCGCGATGGATCAATCCAATCCTATTGCAATACCATTCCCACCCCCGAGGGCGGCACCCATGAAAACGGCTTTTGGGCTGCCATCCTCAAATCGCTCAAGGCATATGGCGAACTGGTGGGCAACCGCAAAGCTGCGTCAATCACCCGCGAGGACGTAACCTCGGGGGGCACAGCCCTTGTCAGCTGCTTTATCCGCGAGCCGGAATTTGTCGGCCAGACCAAGGACCGCTTGGCCACGACCGAAGCCGCCCGCATGGTTGAGGGTTCTGTGCGGGATCATTTCGACAATTGGCTGGCTGCCGATACCAAATCCGCAGGCGCGATCCTGGATTATCTGTTGCTGAAAGCCGAAGAGCGATTGCGCCGCCGTGCGGAGAAAGAAACCCAGCGCAAATCTGCGACCAAACGCTTGCGCCTTCCGGGTAAGCTGGTCGACTGCTCGGCCACCAACCGCGACGGCACAGAGCTTTTCATCGTCGAGGGCGACAGCGCAGGTGGCTCGGCCAAAATGGCCCGAGACCGCAAGACGCAAGCTTTGCTGCCGCTGAGAGGCAAGATCCTGAACGTTCTTGGCGCTGCCTCATCGAAGCTTGGGTCAAACCAAGAAATCAGTGACTTGACTCAAGCGCTTGGGGTCGGTCTGGGGTCGCGGTTCAATGTGGAAGATCTGCGTTACGACAAGATCATCATCATGACCGACGCGGATGTGGACGGCGCGCATATCGCTGCCTTGTTGATGACGTTTTTCTTCACACAGATGCGTCCGATCATTGATCAAGGCCATCTGTATCTGGCGTGTCCGCCGCTCTACCGTTTGACCCAAGGGGCCAAGCGTGTCTATTGCCTTGACGAAAACGAACGCGACGCGTTTCTTGATCAGGGCATTGGTGGAAAAGGTAAAATTGACGTCAGCCGGTTCAAGGGACTGGGCGAAATGGACGCAAAGGATCTCAAAGACACCACGATGAACCCGCTGACTCGCAAGCTGATCCGAGTCAGCATCGACGAGGACGAGCCTGGCGAAACCGGTGATCTGGTTGAGCGTCTGATGGGCAAAAAACCTGAAAAGCGGTTTGAATACATCCAGGCCAATGCGCGCTTTGTCGAAGAGCTGGACGTGTGAAGCCTGCCGCAGCGCCTATATTGCTGTCTTGCCATCTGGCCGCACAGGTGCGTGCCTTCGGCGCCGGAAGTCCCTCCGCCCGATCAATCCCAAAGTTCGCCCCATGGCCACCATCCGCCATACATGCGTAAAACCAATAGATGTCCAAGCCGAAAAAATTGCCTTCGACATGGCGGTCCGGTTCTTCATGTCGGCCCAAGGCAGACGGCCCAAATTCCAACGATCAAACCAAATGCGAGGTTAACCTGAGAGATGTACAAATTGGACCATTTGGCGATTTCGGCCACCAGTTTGGACACTGGTGTGGCGGATGTCTCGCGGCGCTTTGGCGTGCCTTTCCAACCCGGTGGACAACATGTGGCGATGGGCACACATAACCAATTGTTGGCTCTCGGTGATCTGTATCTGGAAGTTATTGCGATTGATCCAAAAGGCACTGCCCCTGCCAGGCCGCGTTGGTTCGACTTGGATCGATTTTCGGGTCCTGCGCGGGTGACCAACTGGATCCTGCGCTGCGCGGATATTGATGCCGGGTTGACGGATTTGCCGGACGGCACCGGTGTGCCCTTGGCCCTCGGACGGGGCGATTTACGTTGGCAGATGGCCGTGCCTGAAACAGGGCTTCTGCCCCTCGACGGAGTCGCCCCTGCCTTGATCGCCTGGGACGGCACAGCTCATCCGGTGCAACGGTTACAAGACCATGGTGTGCGCTTGAAACGCCTTGAGGTTTCTCATCCTGATATCGCAGCGCTTCCTGTCCTGGAGGACAGACGTATTGTCTATCGGCAAGCACCGCGCGGCCTTTTCGCCGTGTTTGAGACGCCAAATGGCGAAGTCTCACTGTGATCCGTCACGCCACCGAAGCCGACGCCGCGGCGATCGCCGCGCTGCTCGCACCGGTTGTTCGTGAGACCACGATCACCTTCTTATCGGTGCCGAAGACTGCGGCGGATATCAAGGCGGATCTGCAGGCCAAAGCCCGGGCCGGACATGGCATGTTTGTCGCGCAGCACAAAGGCGCGCTTTTGGGCATGGCTGGTTACGGCCAATTTCGCTCTGGTAATGGGTACGCCCATGCGTATGAACACTCGATTGTCCTGGCGCCTGAGGCGCGCGGCCAGGGCACCGGGCGCGCGCTTATGTGTGCGCTCGAGGCTCATGCCAAAGCCAGTGGAGGGTACACGCTTTGGGCGGGGGTGAGTGGTGAGAATCCCATTGGTCTTGCGTTCCACGTCAGTCTTGGGTTCGAACAGATCGCAATTTTGCCTCAGGTGGGGCGCAAGTTTGACCGCTGGCTTGATCTGGTTTTGATGCGCAAACAGTTGTAGTGCAGCGCGGCCTTTGGTCTAAGTTGGGGTTATGTCATTATGGTCCCGTATTGCAGACGCGCTATCGGCCCTGGCGGCAGGCGAAAGCCTGTCGGCAGTGTTCGAGCGCTTGCGTACGCCGCCAGAGCGTTCCGTCGCATTCACAATCGCGGTGATCGCACTGGGAGCCAAGATGGCCAAGGCCGATGGTATCGTCACGCGCGTTGAGGTCACGGCATTTCGCGAGGTCTTCACCATTCCGCCAGCGGAAGAGGCCAACGCGGCACGCGTCTTCAACATGGCGCGGACGGATGTCACCGGCTTTGAGGAATATGCCACTCGGATTGCGCGCATGTATTCGGGAACGCCGGATGAAAGCCCTTTGGTTGATCTTATGGCAGGTCTGTTCCACATCGCAATAGCGGATGGACAGTATCATCCCAACGAAGATGTATTTCTGAGCCGGGTCGGTGAGATTTTCGGTCTTACGGATCGCTGTTTTGCCCGGCTGCGCGCCCAATATGTGCCCGATGCGCTGCCCGACCCCTATGATTTATTGGGTGTGGATCCTGAAACGGATCTGGACGATATTCGACAAGTTTGGCGTCAGATGGTGCGTGACACTCACCCCGATGCGATGCTGGCACGCGGCGTGCCCGAAGAGGCGGTTAAAATCGCCGAACGTAAATTGATTGCGATCAACCGCGCCTGGGAAAGCATTCAAGCCAGAGTGGCTGAGTAAAGCGCGGGCCTGGTGACGTAAAATGGGGAAGGGGTCCATTTTTGTTCGCGGGCAATCCCAAGCCGCCAGAAGCCCAACACCCGAAATCCGGCGTGCGTCTTTCGATCGATGACAAGGGATGGTTGTGTGATACCATCTTTGGCAAACGGCTCTGGCGGGGCCTTGAAATACGAATGTGCCTAACCGCACGCCTGGGAGACGGGATCGCAAGCCAAGGCATGTGCCGGAAAGCAGAACGTGTTCTTCAACCCAAAGCACTCTCATCGCTCCTTGGACCGCGAACCACGCCTGCTGCGTCGATCTCGCTACGCACCCAATTATGGGACTCGACCCGCACGCCATGACCTCGGCAGCCTTGGCGCAAGCGACGCTGTCTCGCGCTTTGACCTGGCGTTGACGAACGTGACCAATCAATACCCGCGAAGGCGCTGCCGCAGCACAGTGCGGTGCGTGTGGCTTGCCTCAAAAACGGGCGACACCTCAACCTGCCCAGCTCTCGCTGCCCTGTAATTCTCCCCGCAGCAGCCCAAATCGTCGCAATCGTCATTTGGTTGTTATCAGCCCATGCCCTAAGGAATGAGAGCTTCCGCAAGGTCATATGACGATTTCCGATCTGGTGAGACGGAACTGCGTGGACCAACCGCATTCCGCAGCATTGCAGCGACCTTGTATTTTGTGGCAAGAACACAGAGGACACAGGAAAAAGAGCGATGCGCCATGAGTGATTTTGCAACCCAACGTCGGATAATGGTTGATACACAGGTCCGTCCGTCTGACGTGACCAAATTTCCGATCATTGACGCCTTTTTGTCTGTGCGCCGTGAGGCTTTCGTGCCCGATGGCCGAGAAAGCGTCGCATATGCAGACGCCAACCTCACATTGGCGGCGAATCGCGACATTCTTGCGCCGCGCACGATGGCAAAGATGTTGGACGCCTTGGATATCCAGCCAACCGAACTGGTGTTGGATATTGGGACTGGGCTTGGATATTCGTCAGCGGTTATCGCGCATCTGGCAGAGGCTGTTATTGCGGTTGAAGAGGACGTGGATCTTGCAAAAGAGGCACAAACGAATTTTGCGGACCAAGGGATCGATAATGCTGTGCTGATTGAAGCGCCGCTGGTGGCGGGTGCACCTCAGCACGGCCGCTATGACGTGATCACTTTACAAGGAGCCGTGGAGATATTGCCTGAAGCCGTTGCAGACCAATTGAAAGACGGTGGACGGATTGCTGCGCTGTTTGTCGAAGGGGCGCTGGGCGAAGTTCGTATCGGGCATAAATCAGGCAAAAAAATCTCATGGCGCATGTCATTTAATGCAGGCGCTCCGGTGTTGCCGGGTTACGTCCGTGCGGAGCAATTCGCACTTTGAGGCGCGACATCACTTGCCCAAATCCGACATAGTTAATAGGACTACGGCAAACGCGCAGGGGGCGATTCCGTGGTACGATTCGATAATAGGGTCTTTCAGGCTGCCGCCTTGGTTTGGCTTGGTGTATATAATTGTTTTGTTGGGGGTGTGGCTCAAGCCGAAACGTTAGCCGATGCATTCACGGGGGCTTACCGTTCTTCTGATCTGCTCGAACAGAACCGTGCGTTGTTGCGCGTTCAAGATGAAAATGTCGCCGTTGCGGTCAGCGCATTGCGTCCCATTGTCAATTACACCTTAGCCCAAAGCCGCCGACAGGCCTCAAATGTCGTCTCACATTCGACAACTGCCGAGCTGTCGGCGTCGATGTTGCTTTGGGATTTCGGGCGCTCGAAACTCGCGGCAGAGGGCGCCAAAGAGACCGTTTTGGCGACCCGTTTTGCACTGTTGAATGTCGAACAATCCGTTTTGCTGGACGCAGCGACTGCCTTCACCCAGGTGCGTTCGGCCGCGGAAACGGTCGCGTTGCGACAAAACAACGTGCGTCTGATCTCAGAGCAATTGCGCGCCGCCGAAGATAGGTTCGAAGTGGGCGAGGTCACACGCACCGATGTTGCTTTGGCGGATGCACGGCTGGCGCAGGCGCAAGCGAATTTGGTCGCAGCTGAAGGCAGCTTTGCGACATCTCGCGAGTTTTACCGCGCGGTTGTGGGCCACTATCCTGGCGATCTTGAGGCGCCGCCGCATGCGCCGGGCACTGCTGATACGCTAGACCAAGCCCAAGCGATCGCCGTGCGCAGCCACCCATTGATCATGCAGGCACAGCACACTATTCGGGCCAATGAGTTGAGCGCCGAAGCCAGTCAGCAATCGATCCTGCCAACTTTGAACGGCAGTGCATCTGTGTCGCGGGCGGTTGGTGTTGACTCGACAACTTCGACGCTGAACCTGTCTTTAAGCGGCCCGATTTATTCGGGCGGCCAGATCAGCGCCAGATACCGCCAAGCGGTGGCACAAATCGACGCGTCGCGTGCCGTTTTGGCGCAGCAGGTTAGATCCGTGCGACGTTCGGTGGCCAATGCGTGGTACCAAGTCCAAGTGGCGCGGTCGCAAATTGAAGCAAGTGAGCAGCAAATACGCTCTGCCACGGTGGCGTTTCGCGGGGTGCGCGAAGAGGCGACGCTCGGCGCTCGGACAACTTTGGACGTTTTGAACGCCGAACAGGATTTGTTAGATGCGCGGACCGCTCGGATCACGGCCGAAGCCGACTCGGTTTTGGCGGTCTATACGTTGCTGCAAGCCATGGGGCTTCTAACGGTTCAACATCTTGGCCTCGGTATCCCCACCTACGATCCCAGCGTGTACTATAACGAAGTCAAAGACGCGCCTGAAACATCCCTGCGCGGCGCACAACTTGATCGTGTTCTAAGCAGCATCGGCCGGGATTGACACCATATTGCGGCCCGGCCTCGGTCTCTTGCGAGGTGGGAAACCTTTGGTATATGTTTTGGATGTAAGACAGCAGTGAAAAGCTTGGACGTGACAAGGGTTTAACGATGGCAAAGGCGGCACGAGAAGAGAGCATGGAGGACGTTCTGGCCTCTATCCGCCGTCTCGTGTCGGAAGAGACCGAGCGGATACCGGATATGCGCGAAGCCGTCTCGGCAAAACCAGTCGAGCCGTATTTATCCGGCGACAAGGGTTGGGAAGCCGGCACAAGGGTCGATTCCGCCGGGCGTTCAGCCGAGCCAGATCAACATACGCGTTCCAAACCGGCCGACCGCGCCACCCGGGCCAAATTGTTGCTGACAGATGATTATCTGGTCGAAGATATCGAACGCTGGCTGGAGAATACGCCGCCTGATTCAGAACCTTCGGTCGCGCCTCCATCGTCGAGACGTTCATCTGCACCTTCCTCTCAGGCCGACGTGCCAGCCAAGACAGCGCGACCGGCGCGCCCTGCTGCGGAAACGCGACGAGATAAGGCCACGGGACATATCAATCAGGCCGAGGATGCAGACACGACAGCGGAGCTGTCTGGCTCGGCAACAGCTGAGGTCGCGCAATCTGATCGGCCAAGTCTGGACGAACGTGCCCGAGCGCGCCAAGCCCGCGCAGAGCGTCGGCGTAAAACAGCTGCCCGTGCAGCAGCGATCGCCTCGGACACTGCGATGCGCCGCGCGCCGCAGCCAAAGGGTGGGTCTGCTGCGAAAAACAATTTGGAACAGCCAGATCCCACTGAGGGAGAGCCGGTCAATCCGACACCGAAAACCCCTGCAGCGCAAGATGCCGTATCTGATCCGCAAATGGTACCGCTGAGCATGATCGAAAATGTCATTCGGACCAGTTTGGAAAAATACAGCGCCGAATTGGTGGCACAAGCCGCACCTCAGACAAAGCCCAATACCGTGTCGGACGAAGATAAGTTGCGCCAAATGGTGGCAGATATTGTGCGCACAGAACTGCAGGGGCCGCTGGGCGAGCGGATCACGCGGAATATGCGCAAACTTGTTCGGCGCGAGATTTACCGCGCTCTTGAAACCCGTGATCTGGGCTAAGCTCTCGCTCGGGCGCGTCGTGAATGCACCTGCCCGTCTGATTTGATGCGGCTTTCTTCAGGCACCCTTCGACAGCGCGTTTGACAACGGCACCCTGTGCGGAGCAGTTTCGCCGGATTTCTGTATGTCGGTGGGCTAGGCTTTTCTGGCCGTTCCAATGGCACAAGAAATTATTTTTTGAAACGAGATACAACGCCACCACAAGGCACACGATTCTCGCACGAGTGATCCCGATGGAGCTTTGAAAGGCCCAAAGCGGGTCGACTTTTTTCCGACGTCCCCCAAAAAAAGGCGTGCCAAACGGTAGGACACGCCGTCCTTTCAGATACCAAAATTTATTAAGCGGCTTCGGCCCGCTGGTTCCGACGCTCTGACTCTTCGCGAGACAGCGCCACTGAGGTCCGTACCCCCTGGCCGACAAAGGTCATCAGGCCAGAGACAACGCGCTCATTCGGGTCAATGCCCGCGCATGACAAAACCTCACGTCCATCACGAGAGCGGGCCCAACGGGCAATCTGCTCAGGGCCGTTACCAAATTTCTTGTCGTCTGCAATGGCATCATCCAGTGCAGCCAGAACCACGGCTGCAAAAAGCTTGCGTGCCCGCTGACCTTGTTCGAAGTTGAATGCAGACGCGTCCACAAAATCCGCCATGATGGGGTCCTCTATTATTGCTCTTGTCTTTTCGGCGTGCCGCGCAATATGCCTTTTTCTTATCGATTCGATATTGCGTTCTCGGAATACCACCCATGCAAAATATGCATACCTTTAACTCGCCGTACGAGGCATTTACCTTGTCTCATCGCCATCCCCGGGATATAGCCGACTCCAGCATCATTTCAACCTTTTAGTGTGGTTTCACGACATGCCCAAAATCAACGGAAATGAAATTAGACCCGGCAACGTGCTGGAACACAATGGAGGGCTTTGGGCGGCGGTAAAAGTAGATCACGTAAAACCCGGCAAAGGTGGCGCCTTTGCACAGGTTGAACTGCGCAACCTGCGCAATGGTTCAAAGTTGAATGAAAGATTCCGATCAGCTGACAAGGTCGAACGTGTCCGTCTGGAGCAGAAAGACCAGCAATTCTTATACGAGAATGACGGCATGCTGGTGTTCATGGACACAGAGACCTATGACCAGATCGAACTTCCTGCGGATCTGCTTGGTGAACGTCGTCCGTTCTTGCAAGATGGGATGACCATCGTTGTCGAATTCTACGAAGACGAAGCCCTAAACGCGACTTTGCCGCAAAAGGTCACATGCAAGATCGTAGAAACCGAACCGGTCGTCAAAGGTCAGACAGCCGCCAACAGCTTCAAGCCCGCTATTTTGGAAAATGGCGTCAAAGTAATGGTGCCGCCATTTGTCGGACAAGACGAGAGTATCATCGTAAACACCGAGACCATGGACTATTCTGAGCGCGCGTGAACAGGTTTTCGGACCGTCGAGCACTGACCGACGCGACAGCGAGCGGCACAAAGACGAGCCGCCCCATCTTACGTTATGACACTGACAGTCGCTGTCCCGGCTTGCATGTCACCAGTGGCCCGATCGAAACGCAGATATGCCAAGGCGTATCCATTAGACACAGAATGCAATGTTCCGACGGGTTTTCCGTCTGCTGTGATTTGTGTGCCGGGCTTTGACGCGCCATTGATCTTGACCCTGCAAAGGCCTTTTTTCAATGTTGTCTTGTGATGCATCCGGGCCGTGACTTCTTGGCCGACATAACAGCCTTTCCGAAAATCGACCCCGTTGAGACGTTCAAAGCCGTATTCTAGGATATAACTGTCATTTGTGGCCAGCTCGAGGCCGGTTGTTGGGATGGCATGGGCCACATACAACGCGGTCCAATCAATGCTTGCAGGGGTATATTGTGGCAGATCGAGGCCATAGAGACGCCAGCCCAGCTTTGAGTGTCGCGGATCAAAAACGGCCCCCTGAGGCGGGTCTCCAAGGCCCCTGATCACTGAAAGCGAGGTCTCGGATATCTACACATCCGCGCGCAGTTTATACATAGCCAGACGTTGCATCAAACCGGCGGCGACGGATTTATCCACATCCATCAAGACAGCGTCGCCATCGGCCAGCATCAAGAAGTCCGCGATATATTTTCCCTGCGGGGTCAGCATTGCGGCATAGACCGGGCCAGAGGATATTCTCTCTACATCATTGGTCACCAAACCCTGCAAGAAATGCAGATTATCCGGCCCCTGCAAACGCAAAACACAACGCGTTGGATCAAGATCTGCGGAAAGAGACGACATCGGCTGCTCCTTTTTCACACTGTGCCTGTAGGACATTGCGACATGTGGAATACTGCGGGCCTGTTGTATCATTGACCTGCATCGGAACGCGCCATACCTAACATTAAAGCATTTTTGAAGGGGCCCCCATGACTTTGTCTAACGGACGTTCTTACTTGGCCATTCCAGGGCCTTCGGTCATGCCCGATCGGGTATTGCAGGCCATGCACCGCGCCTCGCCAAATATTTACGAAGGCGAGCTGGTCGAGATGATGGATGGCATCTGCACAGACTTGAAGGCTGTGGCACGCACAGAACATCAGGTTGCGATTTATATCGGCAATGGCCACGCTGCCTGGGAAGCGGCATTGTCGAACACCGTCCAGCCCGGAGACACGGTGCTTGTGCTGGCCACGGGTCGTTTTTGTATTGGCTGGGGCGAGATGGCGTCGCATCTCGGCGTAAATGTTGAAACAATTGATTTCGGTAAACAAACCGATATTGATCTGACACAGGTCGCAGCTGCATTGCAGGCCGATACCTCCCATAAGATCACAGCGATATTGGCCGTGCATGTCGACACTTCGACCTCAGTGCTGAACGATATCGCTGGATTGCGAACTATGATTGATGCGGCCAACCACCCGGCGTTGCTGATGGTCGATTGCATCGCCAGCCTCGGTGTCGACCGGTTCGAGATGGACGCATGGGGTGTCGATGTCATGGTCACGGGCAGCCAAAAAGGTCTGATGACCCCAGCCGGGATCAGTTTCGTGTTTTTCAATGACAAGGCCGTACAGGCCAGGGCTCGCTTGACACGTGTATCGATGTATTGGGATTGGACAACCCGGGTTGCTCCGGAGGATTTTTATCAGTTTTGGTGCGGGACAGCCCCGACCCATCATCTGTACGGTTTGCGCGAGGCGTTGACGATCTTGGTGCACGAAGAAGGGCTCAAGGCCGCTTGGGCGCGTCAAGCACGGCTGGCACAAGCGGTTTGGACTGCGTTCGAAACATGGGCCGTCGAGGGCGGCGTTGAGCTGAACGTCGCAGACCGCACCAAACGCAGTCATGCTGTAACGGCGGTGCATACAGTTGCGCCAAAAGCGACCGAGCTGCGGCGCTGGCTGGAACAGACAACTGGGGTCACGCTCGGCATTGGTCTTGGCATGGCATTGCCAACCGAGCCAGAATGGCACGGGTTTTTCCGGGTCGGCCATATGGGGCACGTCAATGCGCATATGATTCTCGGGATGCTTGGATCAATTGAATCGGGTCTTTCCGCTGTAAATATTCCGCATAACCCGGGCGGTGTTGGCGCGGCTGCTGCGCTATTGGCCAAACCCCATGGCCTTTGACGAGATCTTGATAAGCGTCTGATCAACGCCTTCGATTGCGCCGACTTCGCCGCTTGAAGGTGCTTGGGGTGTGCAAGGGCTTTGTTGCACACATGGCATAAGGGATTCCCTGTTTGCATCCAGTGGGGTAACAACGGTGCATAAGCAGTTGGTCCCCTACGAAGTACAAGACCAGGACCTGGCGTTCGTACAGCCGTTCATTGATGCGCCATTGGTTCGCGCACAATGGACGACGCGCTGAAGCAGCGCGGTTCGCTGTCAATCTGGTTTGATCCCGAGAGGTCGTGGTATGCGCCGCCGACAGGCAAGCGGGGGCGTCAGCCCCAGTTCAGCGACGCGGCAATCCAGGTTTGCCTGACGATAAAGGGTGAAGGGCGTCCCGGAAGTGATCCAGTGGATCAATTCAGCCCTGAACGCGCGGCGCCCCGGGCTGTTTGGCATGCCGTGGCGGCAAGCAACCGGGTTCGTCGAAAGCCTCCTTCGTGTGGCCGGGCTGGACTGGAGAGTCGCTAGATATGGCTTGCGCGTGTCTGACGGCGCACAAACCTATGTGCAAACACACCTCAACGATGCCGCCTTTCGACGCTGGCGCGCCATGGTCGCGGTGAACAGGCCCGTGTTGTTATGGTACCGACGCGACTTCACCCAAGCGGCGTGGCCGGGACACAGCGTCATCCCTGCCCAACAGGTCGAGACCGGCCCAATCGTCAACGACGCTTGTCCATACTCCGGCCAGATGACCACTCATTTCATGGAAATAAACGACCAGATCTGGGGATTTTGCAATGCCTTCCGCCGAGACAAAACAATGGCCGATCCTTGCGCGTGGCCCGCGTTTGCCGCCCTCAGTGGGATTGTTACTGCGCCAACAGTTTGAGCCCCTGTGTCACATCCATTCGGACGGCAAGCCGAAGGGATGGTTCGTCGCCCGCCTTGAGCGCTGCAATCATCATCTTGTGATGCTGGGGCGGCTCTGTCCGGCGCAAACGCCCGTAAAGTTTGCGCATGGTTGGCCCCAATTGCAGCCAAACGGTTTCCGCCATGGCCAACATCGCAGGCGCTTGCGCGCGCAAATAAAGAGTGCGGTGGAATTCCAAATTGGTGCGAATATAGCCGACAGCATCTCCAGCGGCGATCACCACCCCAATATTGCTTTGGATACTTTGTAGCCGTTCAATCAGAGCCATATGGGCTCTCGGCAGGGCGCGGGCGGCCAGTTCTGGTTCCAGCAATGCACGTAAAGCTGCCAATTCTTCGATCCGGTCCGCGTTAATTGTCGGGGTGGACACCCGCCCTGAGGCCGAAAACAACAGCGCGCCCTCAGCCGCCAAGCGGCGCAAGGCCTCGCGGGCTGGCGTCATGGACACGCCGTAAGTCTCGCCCAAGCCGCGCAATGTCAGCGCTTGGCCCGGCGGAATTTCGCCATGCATAATCTGCATGCGCAGTGCGCGGTACACTCGGTCATGAGCCGCGCCAGTTTGCGGTGTTCCCGTGAGTGTCGAGTCAGGTCGGTTTTGCAATAACATGATCACAATTGTGATCACAAAATAAGACAGCGTCAATCAGGTTTGAATTTCCAACGGTGCAAGGCCGCGCCATGACGCTTAAGCCAGCCGCGTTGGCGCTCCAGGTCCGGGCACAGCCGCGCATTGACCGCCCAAAAAGCGGCCGAATGGTTCATCTCGACAAGATGCGCGGCCTCATGCGCAGCGACATACTCCAAAACAGCAGGGGGTGCCATCGCCAAACGCCATGAAAACATCAGCCTTCCTTGGGCGGTACACGACCCCCAACGCGACCGGGTATCGCGCAAGGTCAGCTTGGTCACTTTGCGTCCCAATTCAGCTGCATACCGGTTGGAGGCATCCGAAAGCCTGTCCCGCGCGAGGGACTTTAGAAACGCCTGCACTGTGCTCCCTACGGCGCGAGAGGTCTGCGGCACCAACAATTTGTCGTCCTCGACCCTCGGACTGCGGATCGGCGCGCTGATGACTTCAACCTCGGTGCCCTCGACCAGCAAAACAGTGCCAAGATCGACCATTTCAGCGATGGCTGTTTGGGCCAAATGCCCGCGCACCCAATCGGCCCGTTCGGTCGCGAAGGCGACGGCCTCCGCCCGTTTCATCTTGTGCGGCACTGTCAATGTGACCCGGCCATCCAAGCGTGAAACCCGCAACGATAACCGACGTGCCCGACGTGAGATTCGCAAACCAATAGAGACAGCGGGCTGCCCCGGCAGAACCACTATTTCGTCGTTCTGAGCCATCTCACCCCCTCAAATCCCCACAATGCCGCGTCTCTTCCACCAAATCCCAGCCAGAGGCTTTACATGGGCACGGCCCTGTGGCAACCGATCGCGATCCAAATATTTTCCTGTGTCCAGTTAAAGGATGCCAACATGGCAAAAGAAGATTGGGGCGTCAAACGCCTGTGCCCCACATCCGGCAAGCGCTTTTACGATATGAACCGCAGCCCGATTATCAGCCCCTATACCGGCGAGGTTGTCGAGATTGAAGCGAACCGCAAATCCAGCGTTGTCTCATCTCGGGCAAAAGACAAAGTGGCGGAAGTGGTCGAAAACGATGATGAAGACGTTGTGCTCGACGACGATGAGGATGCGGCCGATGTCGAAATTGACGATAGCTTGCTCGACGACGATGAGGACGACGACAGCGATACCGTTGCGCTTGATGACATCGCAGATGTCGCATCGGATGATGACGACAGTTAAGTGAATCAAGGCCAGGCGCATTTTTCCTCTTGCGCTTGGATGACCTCGCTTTTATGTGCGGCAGATATCGTATGAACGTGCGACACTAGGGGCCTTAGCTCAGCTGGGAGAGCGCCTGCATGGCATGCAGGAGGTCAGCGGTTCGATCCCGCTAGGCTCCACCAAACCGATCGGTGGTGTGTGACAGCCAAGTCGGTGACCAGGGCGGGGTTTTTTTGAGATGCGTCAAGAGGATCGCAAGGCATGCGATCAAGACGAGCCCTGATTCCAACATGGACCACAAACTTCCGATGTCGGCGACAACAGAACCGTAGGCCGACATGATGAATAAAATCCAGCTTGGCAAACCCAGTTGCGATTTTTCATAACGCTCACATATCATCCGCTTTGCCCGAGCTGCCATGTGCAGAGCACCACTCTGTGCGATCAAAATCCGTAAAGCCGGGCAGGCGCATCCACAAGTATCATCTGCCGATGCGCATCGCTGGGCACCGCACGCAAAAACGCGTTCAGCAAAATGCCTGCATCGGGATGTTTGGCGTCAGCCAGCATCAAGTGGGGCCAATCGCTGCCCCAAAGACAATGCTCCGGATTGGCGGCGACAAGCGCCTGTACCGCGGGATCTGCGGCGATATAAGGCGCGTCACACAAGCGGTACACACCGGACAATTTGACATGGACGTGGCCTTCGGATAGCAGCGCGCACAGTGTCTCGAACCCCGGCTCCGACGGCCCCGCCGTAAGATCCGGCCAACCGATATGGTCAAATACCACCGGCACAGGCAACGCACGCAGGTCATTGGCCAAATCGGCCATGTGTTTATGCGCATTCATAAGCATCTGTACGTGCATACCACGCTCTGAAAGCATCGGCGCAAGGCGCTTCACCCCCTCCCAGCTGAGAACGCCGCCATGGACATAATTCAAGCGGACACCGACGATGTTCGCCTCGACCAAAGCATCAAGTTCGGCCTCGGTCGCCTGGTCGGTTACCAGACCGATCCCGCGCGCGACCGCCCCAAGGGCTTTGACCGCTGCAATTGTCACGCTGTTATCCGCGCCATAGAGGATCGAATGTACAATCACGCTACGGTCTAACCCGAGCACGTCCAAATGATGTCTGAACCGTGCAATCCAGTCGTCCAGTTCGCCGCCCGCAGGGTCTTCGACACGTCCATCCCACAAAGGAAAGTCATCGCCAGCCACCATATGAACGTGGGCATCGCATGCCCCTTTGGGCAGAACGGCCAAGGGCGCTGCGGGGGTATCAACGGGCATCAGGGCTTTGGGAAAGGTCATCATGCTCTCGCGGTCAGGGGGCGTCAGTTGCCGGTCAAGGGTTCGCGCACAGTTGAACCGATAAAACCTGTTTTGCTCAGGAAAGCAATCGCCTAACAACTGGTTGGGATCTGGCAGCAGGCTCACCCGGTTGATTTTTTCCACAACTGCGTGGCGCCAATCGCGCTTTGCAAGGCACGCGATCTGTTCGCTGGGGTCCGCCCTGTTCAGGTCACCGCCACACCTCACCTGACACCGCTGCGAAACGTAAAAACTCGATTTCGTATTGATCTGCCACAGCCCCCAAGGAGGGCCCCTTTCGATCGGCGAGGTGACAGACGATTTTGCAAATGACATATGGCAGATGACCCGAGAGACGTGGCTGAAACTGTTTCACCTCGCGTTTCAACTGGCTTGGCATTGCAAAGGGACCGCCCGAAGTGCTGGCACAGTCACCAGCGTCGACATGGCGCATAAAGTTCGTGCCTCTGTTTTTTCGCAGCATCTTTGTCGAGATCCCCGCCATATATCCGATATCAAAACAGACCGGGTCCATGTTCATCAAACCGTCCTTTGTATGGTGACGGACCCCGAGCGCTTTGATGTCTTGGTCGCCGAAAATATCTTCGATGATACCTTGTCTGATTTCGGCGCGGGTTTGATGGGCGGACTGGGGTGTCCACCATCTGCCCATATTGGGAACGGGGGTGCGGTTTTCCGGCCGTGCCACGGGACCGTAACTGAAATCGCAAGCCAGCGCAGAGCCAATCCACTGACGATGTTTTTGTCTGCGGCGCTGATGCTTGATTGGCTTGAAACCGAACGCAACAACCGCAAATGGATCTCAGACGGACTGAGTTTACAAATAGCCGTCGCTCAAGTTTTGGCCAAAGATGATGTGGTGACGCCAGATCTGGACGGCCCGGCAAGCACTTTGGACGTCGCAAAAGCAGTGGCAGATGTCCTGTTCTAGACAACGAACAATAGGGGCCTTGGAAGACCCCGGTTCTATACAAGGCAGTAGGCTTTAGGCCAGCCGCCACCATGGCCGACCGATCAAAGCCAAGTTGTCAGAGCTATAAAGCAGACCACGGTGACACGGCCAAGCCTTTGCAGCGATGCAAAAGGGACGATGCCGCAGTATATCTGCCTTGGCGAGACCCCCAAAGAGCAGATGCCTTTCAAGTGGAAAAAAATTGAAGTCTACGGGCGGCGTCAGAAACACAGTATGCATTTTTCCGCCACCCGAATGGCAAATAAGACAACGCTTGGTCATGGACATGATCACCAGCAGGATCGAAGGAGGATTGAAAATCCTCAATGTCCCCGCCGAAGCGATCGCACCGGCCGCAACTGTTGTGAATAACTCTGCTTTATCATCGTCTGCAACTCCATCATCCCCAAGAGCATGACAGGCGCAGTAATCACAACGGTTGAGACTGCAAGAACGATTCCGATCACCCCAGTCGGGCTCAGCGTCTTCGATCTCTCGAGGATCAGACGACTTAGAAGTTCAATCCCGGCAACTGGCGTATTTTAGTCAAAACACACAAGCCCAGTCGCACTTTTTGTGCAGAATTATGGACCGCGTTCGGACTTTGATCCCAATTTCGGTAAAAAATTTCGCTGAAAGCTCTTTTTTAACAGTCAAATTTTCCTGCCCGAAGGAGCAATCTTAACACTTTGTAAACGAATTTATTTTAACAGGGTGACGACGTTGCAGAATGTCAGACTGAAGACACCTTGCCATTGCTCTTGGGCTAGCAGAGCTTTGGTGAGGTGTTGCCTCTGAAGCGATGTCAGGCTTAACTCCGATCATGAGCGATATTCGACTGAGCAAACTTTCTGCGTCTTTGCCAAACTCCGTGCCATTTGTCGGCCCTGAAACTCAAGAGCGTATGCAAGGCTTCGCGTTTCGCGCTCGCCTGGGTGCAAACGAGAACATGTTTGGCCCATCGCCGAAGGTGATCAACGCAATGGCAGCGGCTGCGCGCGATGTTTGGATGTATGCCGATCCCGAAAGCTTCGAGCTGAAAGCCGCGCTGTCACAACACCACGCTGTCGCGCCCGAAAATATCGTCGTCGGTGAAGGGATTGATGGATTGCTGGGCTATCTCGTCCGGCTGGTGCTCAACCCTGGTGATACGGTGGTCACTTCCGCCGGCGCCTATCCAACATTTAATTATCACGTAACCGGTTTTGGCGGCGTTTTGCACACCGTTCCCTACCGCGAAAATGCCGAAGATCCCGAAGCGCTGATCGAGGCCGCGCGCGCGTGCGGAGCAAAACTGGTCTATCTCGCCAATCCCGACAATCCCATGGGATCTTGGCACCGTGCTGGCACCATTCAAGCGATGGTCGATGCATTGCCTTCAGGCACGATGTTGGTGCTGGACGAAGCCTATATTGACACCGCGCCGCTGGATTCTGTGCCAGTGATTGATCCCAACGATCCGCGTGTCATCCGGATGCGTACGTTTTCCAAAGCCTACGGCATGGCTGGGGCACGCGTTGGCTATGCTTTGTGTGCCCCTGGACTTGCCAAAGCCTTCAACAAGGTGCGCAACCATTTCGGCATGTGTCGGATCAGCCAAGTTGGTGCTTTGGCCGCCCTGAAGGACCAGGACTACCTAAGCGATGTCGTTGCACGGATTGACAAATCACGACAAGCTATTGGCCAAATTGCCCGCGAAAATGGCCTGACCGCTCTGCCCTCAGCGACAAACTTCGTCACGGTTGATTGTGGTCAGGATGGTACTTTTGCGCGCCGCGTCTTATCCGAGCTGGGCGCGTAAGGTATTTTTGTCAGGATGCCCTTTGTTGCCCCGCAGGATCGGTGTATCCGAGTGTCCTGCGGACCGGATCCGGCCATGGTGGTCTTTCGTGAGATGTTGGCAAAAGCGCTGAAATCCGCGGTGCACGCGGCTGTAGCGCCCTAGAGCGTGTTGCGGCGTTTTTGATTCAGGATTCTGATGAGCTCTGATCTGTGCTTCCCTGTCGGCACGGCAGATATGGGGGTTCGAGAT
>JBELMC010000033.1:0-27858 GCA_042096155.1 Dinoroseobacter sp. | reverse complement strand
AAAATCATAGACCCGTCCGGTCAGATGGGAAATCGACGAATTCTGCAGGGGTCTTTATTTTGTATTGCTCGACGGACCACCGCTGTCGTTGTGGCGCTGCCGTGTAAAACTTGTCCCTTAATGCGTCCGTCCATTCCGAGGAAAAAATCGCAGCATGAAGGCTTGGGATCACACATCTAGGATCTGTTACCACTATTACCTGGCGTGCAAATCTGCTCAGTATATGTCATGAATGGGATAGCAGAAGAGCAGCACTTACGTCTTCGTCGCTATCTTCCTTTTCAGCGCAGGACTGTTCGTGTTCCAACCTGACGGTGATCAACGCAACCCTGTTTGTCGCCGAGAACGATTGCAAGTGGCGGGCTTCGCCTGAACGTTTTGGCAAATGGCACAAGGTCTATACATGGGTGCGCCGTTGGGCGGATGCCGACGTTTCGGATCGACTCTTTGACGCCGCCAGACTGTACCGCTAGGCAGGCTGATACCCAGTGAGTCGGCCAACTCAGAAACCAGTTCATCGCGCGAGACTGCCCAGAATTCTGTGCTCTGGCGCTTTGACTACGCCATTGAGAAGCGGTCTTCGAACAGGATGGCGCGGTGGTTTTTCACGGCTTGCCATTGTCGCACGGAGCGCTTCCATTCCTGAAACGTGGCATTCCACGCGGGATGGATCAATTTTGCCGCCGCCGCGTTGCTTGGGACGTGGACGCGGCTCCTGACGGCCCGTCGGATCTTGGCGTTCAGCGCTGCAGTGGCGTTTGTGGTGTCGATCAGATTGCGCATCTCAGAAGGATACTTGAGGAACGGGATCACCTCGTTACCACCTCGTTCCAGGCCCGCCACCAATTCGGCGTGATTGCGGGGTATTTTGCGGCCAGGTCGCTCGCCTGGAACGCTTCCAGCGCGGCCGCCGCGGCGTCGGCGTCCGCGGCCTTGCGGTCTTTGGAGCTGGCAAAGCTCAGGGCGTGGCGCAAGAGGCGCAAGATGCAGGTCTGGACCTGGGGCTCCGGGAGAGGGGTCCCGATGGCCTGAGGGACGCCCTTGCGGCCGCCCACGACCGCGAGGAGGATGGCCTGACCCCCGCGGTTGCGCCGATCATTAGACCCTTGGCCCAGAACGTGGCGGGTGCCGTCTGGCAAGATGGCCAGAGCCGTGCATACGGTTTTGTTTGACACCGCGCCATCGCCGCGACTGTTGACCCGGATCGCGTCCATGCAGACCAGCAGATCGCTGGGGCCAGAGGCCGGGTCTACCAGACCGTCACCGCCTTCGTGACCCCCTTCGTGACCGTATCCCTGACCGCCGAGATCAGGGTGAGGGAGGCCTCGATGCCATAGATCTCTGCGATGTCGCCGTTCGGCCTTGCGCTTGAACCCATGGCGCATCAATGGCGCACTCTCACGGGTCGTCATCCGCCAGCATGTGTTTGGTGTCTGGCAAATCACTCAGCAAAACCCGCGCGCCTATGGTCTCGCTCCGCTGTCTGGCCGTCAGAAACATCCGCAAGGAGCGGCCGAGGGCATCGGTGACAGCAAGCAGTTTGGAATTCATGCCACCCTTGGTGCGCCCTCCCTCTCAGCAGATTGCTGTGCAATCGCCTGCCAGGCAGTGATCAGACGACGACGCCCCCTTTTTGACCGCCATGCTCATTGTGGTGCGTCTGCTGATACGTGCACAGGCTCTTTCGAACGCATGACATTCGCCTGCTCAAATCGATCATCAGCGCATCCGTTTCGCCGCTCTGATCTGCCAGTTCCAAGAGCACACGGCCAAAGATGTCTTTCTCGCTCGATCGCTTCCAACGGTTGTTAAGCGTCTTCGGCGGCCCATATGCGACAGGCGCGTCCCGCGACCGTAAACCATTGCAATTGTGAAAATAATTCCTCTTAAACGCGCTTGTCCTCCACGTGATGCTGGCCGTGAGACTTGGGAAAGAACGGCGCAAGCGTCGCAATCTGCGCATCGCTCGGCCGGTAAAGAACAGACATGTCACCGCTCCGGTTTGGACGGACGTGACCCATGCAAAGAGCCGGAAATCAATGCATCCTGATGCTAGATGTTGCGATCAAGTTGGGTTTGCCGACTTGGATCAGGCCGGACATAGCTTTGTAACGGTGCTTGCTGAAGGGCGGCTCGTGGCCCTATGCTGGTCTGTTATCGACCCCGCAATGCCAGAATCTGAGGCTTATGCAGGCTAAAGGGATTTTCGTGCGCGCAGGGCCGCCGAAATCGTACCATCATCGAGATAGTCAAGCTCACCTCCAATCGGCACACCTTGCGCCAAAGATGTCAGCGTGACCTCATAAGATGACAAGGCGTCGGCGATATAATGCGCGGTTGTCTGGCCGTCGACGGTTGCGTTCAGCGCCAGGATCACTTCTGAAATGTTCTCTTCCGCGACACGGGCCAACAAGTCTGGGATGCGCAGCTCGTCCGGGCCGATGGCATCGAGCGCAGACAAGGTGCCACCGAGCACATGATAGCGGCCCGCGAAAGCGCCGCCCCGTTCCATCGCCCAAAGATCGGACACGTCTTCGACCACGCAGAGCTGGCCATTGCTGCGCCGATCATCTTGGCAAATACGACAGAGGTCCGAGGTGGCTATATTCCCGCATTGGACACATTCGCGTGCGCTGGCCGCCACGTTTGTCAGGGCGCGCGCCAGCGGTACCATCACCTGCACGCGCTTTTTAATCAGGTACAAGACTGTCCGTCGTGCCGAGCGGGGCCCAAGACCAGGCAATCGCGCCATCAGCTCAATCAGGGCTTCGATATCACGCGGCGCGGTGCTCACTTAGAATGGAAGCTTCATATCAGCGGGCAAGCCCATGCTTTCCGTCAGGCGCGCCATTTCGGATTTCGACCGCTCGGCCGCCTTCGCTTGCGCATCCTTGATCGCGGCCAATATCAAATCCTCGACCACTTCCTTTTCATTGGGATCAAAGATCGACGGATCGATGTCCAACCCGGTGAGCGCGCCCTTTGCGGTGGCGGTTGCTTTGACCAGACCGGCCCCACTTTCGCCCACAACGGTCATATTGCCGAGGGTGTCCTGCATCTCGGTCATCTTGGTTTGCATGTCTTGTGCGGCCTTCATCATCTTGGTCATGTCGCCAAGCCCACCTAGTCCTTTGAGCATCAATCTTCCTTCATATCCTGGTTTCTTTTGGGTATTTAAGGCCGCATTAGGCTCGTCACAAGAGCGCTAGTTCTCCTCGAATGGATCCCATTCGTCCTGGACTTCGGCGAGCGCGTCAAGGGCCGCTTCTTGTTGCAGCTGTGCCTTGGAGCGCAGATTTGTGATCCGTGCATTTGGAAACTGGGCGAAAACGGCCGCCACCAGCGGGTGATCCATGGCGTCTGCTTTCAGCTGGGCCTCCGTGGCCTGCCGGGTTTCGGTGATCGTTGGCGCACCCCCGTCACGCACAACTGTGACCCCCCATCGCAGACCCGTCCAGCTTTGCAGCCGTTGCGCAAGTTTTTGGGCCAGGTCTGCAGGGGCGCCGGGGCCGGGTTCAAAAGTGATTTTGCCAGGGCTGTAGCTGACCAACCTCAGATGGGTTTCGATGTCGATTTCCAGCAAAGTGTCACGATGGGCTTGGATCAAGGCGACGACATCCTCAAACCGGGCGTATTGAGCGAGCGGGACCGGTTGGGTGGCAAGCGCCGCCGATATGCCGCCCCTGCCAGAGCCGACGGATTGCGCCATTTGCGCGGAAACGCCGCCCCCCGGCGAAGGCATTGGCGCATTGCCGCCTGCCGGAACAGGCGCTTCGCCCTCTTGCAGCTTACGCAATAGGTCCTCGGGGGTGGGCAAATCAGCGACATGGGTTAACCGGATCACAGCCATTTCCGCGGCCATCATCCCATTGGGGGCATGTGTGACCTCTTCCAGGGCCTTGAGCAGCATTTGCCACATTCGGGTCAGAACCCGCATGGCAAGACGGTCGGCAAACCCTTGCCCACGGGCGCGCTCATCTGGCGCAATGGCGGGGTCTTCAGCAGCCTCGGGCGTGATCTTTATCACGCTGACCCAATGAGTGATTTCGGCCAGATCACGCAAGACGGCCAACGGATCGGCGCCATCGCTGTATTGGCCGCTCAGCTCGGTCAACGCCCCAGCCGCATCGCCACGCAAAATAGCATCGAACAGATCCATGACGCGGCCGCGGTCGGCCAGGCCGAGCATGGTGCGCACTTGCTCGGCGTTGGTTTCGTCACGTCCATGG
Source organism: Dinoroseobacter sp. (assembly GCA_042096155.1). Lineage (GTDB taxonomy): Bacteria > Pseudomonadota > Alphaproteobacteria > Rhodobacterales > Rhodobacteraceae > Dinoroseobacter. The sequence goes on along the minus strand of JBELMC010000033.1, from coordinate 23,629 downwards.
CTGATCGCCTGATCAAGCAGGCTGATCGCATCGCGGACCGAACCTTCGGCTGCACGGGTGATCAGCGCAAGCGCATCTTGCGCCACTTTTGTGTTTTCAAGTCCTGCGATTTTGTCGAGATGCGCAATCATCACCTCCGGCTCGATTCGGCGCAGATCAAAGCGTTGGCACCGGCTGAGCACTGTGACCGGGACTTTGCGGATTTCGGTGGTGGCGAAGATGAATTTGACATGGGCCGGCGGTTCTTCAAGCGTCTTGAGCAGCGCGTTGAACGCACTGTTGGACAGCATATGTACCTCATCGATGATATAGATCTTGTAGCGCGCGGAGGCCGCGCGATAATTCACCGAATTGATGATTTCACGCATGTCGTCAACGCCGGTGTTGCTGGCCGCATCCATCTCCAAGACATCGACATGACGTCCTTCGGTGATCGCTTTGCATGGCTCGCAAACACCGCAAGGTTCGGTTGTTGGCGTGCCCGTGCCATCCGGGCCAATACAGTTCATGCCTTTGGCGATGATCCGCGCGGTCGTTGTTTTGCCGGTGCCGCGAATGCCGGTCATCATGAAGGCCTGTGCGATCCGGTCGGTTGCAAACGCGTTCTTGAGCGTGCGCACCATTGCGTCTTGTCCGATCAGGTCGGCAAAGGTTTGGGGGCGGTATTTCCGCGCCAGCACCTGATACTCATTCTCGCTCATCTCGTCTCCCGAATCCGCTACCCACGGTAGGGCCGGCTTTGCGTAAGGTCCAGCGGCGGGTTTGCAAATGTTACGATGGATCGGTGCGGACGGCTCTGACACCCTCGCATTTCGCAGTGAGAGGCTTGACCGTCGTGATGCATCTGCAGCTTCAAACAGCAGGACCGCGCATATACCTTTTGTGTCAATGCGCCAGTCGCCCAAAACCGTGCGCTGTATCTGCCGGGACGCGCTGGCATGGTGTCCCGCGTCATCAACATTACGACGCACGGCAAAAGCGGCGTTCGACCGACGAAGGCGCTCAAGATGACCGTTTGGCGATGAGAGATTTTGTGTCAGCCCGGCTTGGAGAGACGTAGGAGTCGTCGAACACCTTTGCCCTGAACAACTTTGCTTTGTCGATATTTGCAGCCATACGCTTGGCGCGGGGCGATACTGGTCAGACGCAAAGCCATGCATGCGGCGTCGGTACGTGGCTCTGCGAAACAGCGGATCCACCCGCGATCGGCCGGGGCCAGAGGGCGCGGGCCCCGACAGGTTGGGTCAATTCGAGGTTGGGTCAATTCGAGAAGGGCATGCGCAATGGCCATAGAACCAGCTTCAGATCGGCCTGAGATACCCGCGGCCGCATCGCGCTTCCAAAGACGATGTGGTGAGAGATTGACAACGACCCAAGCGGGTATCGTTACGGTTGCTTCCTTCCGGATCTGGCCGGGTTGGCGACGTGCTTGCCCGCGCCAACCTCTCGCCCAGACATATAGCCAGCCCTCAGGCCTTTCGCAAGACCGACCAGCATGGCAATGAGGGTCAAAGAGACAGGAGACGGGCATGGAAGCGTTTATCACATTTGGCAGCTCGGATTTGGATCGCGGCGGCGCGGTTCGCAACAAGCCCGATGAGATCGCAGCGCTCTTGGCGTCTGACACGGCGGGTGTGCTGGCGGTTTGGCGCGGCAAGATGCTGATGCAAGATGGGGCTTTGGTTTGGCTTGAACCTGACCACGCTGTGCTGTCAGGCGCCAAAGGTGCGCCGGTTTTTTTGGGGCATGACGTCGCCGGTCCGCGATTCGCACAAGATGTTTCCGGATGGGAACCACATCAGGATGCGACTAAGCTGGACAGCTTTCTCGATACAACGGCACAACACCATCCAGACGCGCCGCTGGGCGCGGATTTCCATGAACTTCGGTTGACAATGACAGGCCTGACGCGGCGTGAGGGCGAGTTGGCGGCAAGTGCGCGCTCGATTTTGCAATGGCATGCGTCTCATGGGTTTTGCACCAATTGCGGCACAGCAACACAAGTCAATGGCGGCGGCTGGCAGCGCAGCTGCCCGGGGTGCGGTCGGCATCATTTTCCACGCACAGATCCGGTGGTGATTATGCTGATTACCCATGGCAACTCGGTGTTGGTGGGGCGCTCGCCGGCATGGCCCGAGGGCTTCTACTCGCTGTTGGCTGGCTTTATCGAGCCGGGTGAGACCATGGAGGCCGCAGTCCGCCGCGAGGTTTTCGAAGAGGCCGGTGTGCGGGTTGGCGCTGTGTCCTATGTGGCCAGCCAGCCTTGGCCCTACCCGTCATCGTTGATGCTCGGTTGTCGCGGCGAAGCGGTCTCGACTGAGCTCGCCATCGACCCTGTCGAGATTGCCGATGCACGCTGGGTCAGCCGCGAGGAAATGGCGGCGGTTTTCGCTGGAGACCACAGCGAGATGTCAGAACCGCGCAAAGGTGCCATCGCGCATTCTCTCCTGGAAGCGTGGTTGGCAGATCGCTTGCCTTAAACCGTTGAGCCTCCGGTTGGATTGAACGTTTTTTGCGGTGTGTGGCGCAAAGTATCTCGGACCACACCTGATTTGGAACATTGATTTCACATCAAGTTTGTTCAACTCTTCGCACGCATCATGAGAAACCATGCGTCACGGCAAAGCTATTTTTGCGCCGATGTGCCGGTGGTCTAGTTGCGCACGCGGTCTGCGGGGTAAACGCCAAGAATTTGAAGCTCGGTCGTGAAATAGGCCAGTTCCTCCATCGCGCGGGCGACGTTTTCGTCCTCTGGATGGCCGACAATGTCGGCGTAGAATTGAGTTGCGGTAAACGAGCCGCCGACCATGTAGCTTTCAAGTTTTGTCATGTTCACCCCATTGGTCGCAAACCCGCCCATGGCTTTGTAAAGCGCGGCAGGAATGTTGCGCACCTGGAAGACAAAGCTGGTGATCATCCCCAGATCGCCCCGGCGATTGTAATCGGCCTCGCGCGACATGATCAGGAATCGCGTGGTATTGTTGTCGGTGTCCTCTATATAACTGGCCAGGATGTCGAGACCGTAGATTTCGGCGGCCAGCGCGCTCGCCAGGGCGGCGGCTTGGGGTTCGCCACGCGCGGCGATCTCGCGCGCGGCGCGGGCATTGTCGGGGCTGATCTTGCCTTGGATATTATGCGCGTTCAAAAACGTTGCGCATTGCGGAAGCAATACCAGGTGGGAATGTGCTTCAGTGATCTGATCCAACGTGGCGCCTGGCACCCCCAGCAAATTTATATGCACGCGGACGAACGCTTCTTCGATGATGTTGAGCCCGCTTTTGGGCAAAAGGCGGTGGATGTCCGCGACACGACCATAGGTGGTGTTTTCGACAGGAAGCATGCCCAGATCGGCTTCCCCTGAGGCCACAACTTTGAAAACATCCTCAAAATTTGCACAAGGCACGGCTTCGTGATCGGGCCGGGCATCATGACACGCCTGATGCGAGTAGGCGCCGAGTTCACCTTGAAAAGCGATCTTTCGGGTCATGGCGATCTTGCTCCGAGACTGGGGGCCGCAACGTTGGGCGTTTCGTCGCGGCTTCTAAGCCTTGCCAGCCTGTTGTGGAAGCGCATATATCTGGCCAAATCTGTTTCGAGGCGAGAAGTTATGTTCGATACAATGACGATGACAAAAACGATGGGTGCATTTTGCGGCGCACTCTTGGTGTTCCTGTTGGGCGCGTGGGCGGCAGAGGTGCTGTATCATAAAGGGGGTGGTCATGGCGATCACGCTGACCAAGCCTACACAATCGATACCGGCGAAGACGAATATGTCGCTGAGGCTGAAGACGTGATCGAAGTTGCGTTCGCCGATCTCTATGCGGCGGCAAATGTCGGGGCAGGCGAACGGTTGTGGCGCCAATGTGCGGCCTGCCACAAGCTGGAACCCGGCGTAAATGGAACTGGTCCCTATCTGCACAATATTGTAAACCGCGCGAAGCACAGCGCGGAAGGGTATGCTTATTCTGAGGCCTTGATGGCAAGTGAAGGCGCTTGGACGCCGGAAAGCCTGAATGCCTTCCTTGAGAGCCCGCGCACCTATGTACCGGGAACGAAAATGGCTTATAACGGGATGCGCGACGTTGAAGATCGCGCCAACCTGATCGCGTATATGGCGACCATCACAGATTGATATCGGCCTTTTGGCATCACGGGCCGCCCTGTTTTGGGGCGGCTTTTTTGTTTTTGGTACATCAAAGCTTAAATCATCGTGAACAGAGGCGATTGTGCTTGAATCTTGCGCAAACCGCTTACTAACGTTCAGGATACTGTTTTCCAAAGTCGGAGGCACCACCCGCATGACCCAAAGATCCAAAAGCGCCGTGGCCCGCGCTGTTCACCGCAACACCACCCCTGCCCGGCAAGGCGCCTTCGCGCTCGGATTCAGCGTTCTCGCGCTGGCCGCGCTTGCCACCGCGTTGAAAGCGGAAGAGTTGATCGTGACCCATGGGGTCTCGACTTTTGGCGAGCTGAAATATGGGCCTGATTTTACTCATCTGGACTATGTAAACCCTGATGCGCCCAAGGGGGGTGAGATCTCGTTTTCGTGGTCATCCGGCTCTTTCGACAGCATGCATCCGTACACGCGCAAGGGCCGCTCGGCAGTTTTGTCATCGGTATTTTTCGAATCGATGCTGGAGGGCACAGCGGACGAAATCGGCGCGGCCTACGGATTGCTGGCCGAAACGATAAGCTATCCAGAAGACAAATCATTCGTGATCTTTAAAATCCACGATGACGCACGTTTTTCAGATGGCACACCCGTCACGGCAGAGGATGCGAAATTTTCCTACGAGATTTTACGCGACGAGGGCCTGCCGTCGTTGGTTGCGAATATTGGCAAGACCCTGGCCGGTGCGACAGTTCTTGACGAGCGCCAGATCCGCTATGACTTCAACCCCGATGCGCCACTGCGAGGCCGTATCGAATATGCAGGCGGGTTGCCGGTATTTTCCAAAGCAAGTCACGAGGCGTCTGGCATCGCTTTCGGAGAAAGCCGTCTTGAGCCATTGATCGGATCTTCCCCCTATGTTTTGGGTGAGATGGATGTGGGCAATCGCGTGGTTTACCAGCGCAATCCCAACTATTGGGGGGCTGACCTGCCGATCATGCGCGGGCGGTCGAATTTTGATAGCATCCGGATCGAATATTACGGCGACAGCATCGCTGCGTTCGAAGGGTTTACGTCGGGCAATTATACCTTCCGTCAGGAAAGCAGCTCGGTCACTTGGGCCAACAACTATGATTTTCCGGGGCTAGAGGCAGGCTTCGTGGTCAAGAAAGAGCTGCCGAATGATACTATCACCTCAGGTCAATCATTCGTGTTGAATCTGCGCCGCGACAAGTTCCAGGATGCGCGCGTGCGCGAAGCGCTTGATCTGATGTTCAACTTTGAGTGGACCAACCAAACTTTGTTCTTTGGGCTTTATGAGCAGGGTCCAAGCTTTTGGCAGAACACAGAGCTCTCGGCACAAGGCTTGCCATCCGAAGCGGAGTTGGCGCTGTTGGAACCCTTGCGCGATCAGCTGCGTCCGGAAGTTTTTACCGAGCCAGCCTATGCCCAAACGCCCTCGAACCCTGATACCGCTCGGGACCGACGCAAGGCGCGTGCTGCGCTGAACTTGTTGCAAGACGCAGGCTGGGCCGCAGGTGATGACGGCCTTTTGCGCAATGCCGCTGGAGAAACCCTGGATGTCGAATTCTTGAATTCATCACCTTTGTTTGATCGGATCATAAATCCTTACGTGGAAAACCTGCGTTCGATCGGCGTGGATGCGCGTCTGACCCGTGTCGACAACGCACAACTAACCCAGCGCGAACGCGACTATGATTTTGATATCATCACCGACCATATTCCCATGGGCTACGAGCCAGGCGCAGGTCTGCGCCAATATTTCGGCTCTGAGACGGCGAATAATTCGGTGTTCAACACGTCTGGTGTGGCGGACCCCGCCATTGATGTGCTGATCGAGAATGTGGTGAATGCCGAAACGCGCAGCGATATGATCGTCGCGACGCAAGCGCTCGACCGGGTGTTGCGGTGGGAGAAAATCCGTATACCGCAATGGTATAATGGCAATCACTGGGTGGCCTATTACGACATGTTCGAGCACCCTGAAAATCTGCCTCCCTATGCCCTGGGTTTTCTGGATTTCTGGTGGCATAACGCCGATAAAGAAGCTGAACTTCGGGCTCAGGGCGCGCTGTAGGCCGCCATGGGTCCCTATATTCTTCGCCGTCTTGCGCTGATCATCCCGACACTGATCGGGATCATGGTGATCAATTTTGCGCTCGTCCAATTTGTGCCCGGTGGTCCGATTGAACAAATTCTGGCCCAGCTGGAAGGCGAAGGCGACGTCTTCGCCGGGATCAATGGCGGAGGCGGCGACAGCGGCCAGGTCGCAGATGTCGGCGGAATCGAGGATCGTTATCTGGGCGGTCGCGGCCTGCCCCCTGACTTTATCGAGGATCTCGAGCGCCAGTTTGGCTTTGACAAACCGCCGGTTGAGCGTTTCCTGAACATGATGTGGGATTATTTGCGTTTCGATTTCGGCGAAAGCTATTTTCGCTCGATCAGTGTCGTTGATCTGGTGGCTGAAAAACTTCCCGTCTCGATTACGCTTGGCTTGTGGTCCACGCTCGTCGCGTATCTGGTGTCGATCCCATTGGGCATTCGCAAGGCGGTCAAAGATGGCACCGGCTTTGACACCTGGACCTCAGGCCTAATCATCGTCGGGTACGCGATCCCAGGCTTTTTGTTTGCCATTGTCTTACTGGTCGTGTTTGCGGGCGGCAGCTATTATCAGCTGTTTCCATTGCGTGGCCTAACGTCGGAAAATTTCGACGACCTAACCCTGATCGGCAAAATGCTAGACTATTTTTGGCATATCACGCTGCCGGTTTTGGCCTCGACCATTTCGGCCTTTGCGACCCTGACCTTACTGACCAAGAACAGCTTTCTCGACGAGATCAAAAAGCATTATGTCATGACCGCGAAAGCCAAGGGCCTGTCTGAATCCCGCGTGCTGTATGGTCACGTGTTTCGCAACGCAATGTTGATCGTGATCGCGGGTTTTCCTGCCGTATTCGTGTCGGTCTTTTTCGGCGGATCTTTGATCATCGAGACGATTTTCAGTCTTGATGGTCTGGGCCGTTTGGGGTTCGAAGCTGCTGTCAGCCGCGACTATCCAGTAATTTTCGGCACCTTGTTTGTGTTTGGCCTGATCGGCCTGTTGATGGGCTTGATTTCTGATCTGATGTATATCTGGATCGACCCGCGCATCGACTTTGAAACGCGGGAGACATGAGCATGGCTTTGCCGTCCCATCGTCGCAGCTGGCTGTCGCCGCTCAACCAGCGCCGCTGGCGCAACTTCAAGGCAAACCGCCGCGCGCTGTGGTCGCTTTGGATCTTTGGAGTGCTGTTCGGGCTCAGCCTGTTTGCTGAGTTCATCGCCAATGACAAGCCGCTTTTGGTACAGTATCGCGGCACGTATTACACGCCGATTTTCAACTTTTACCCCGAGACTGAATTCGGAGGCGATTTCCGCACCGAGGCGGTCTACCGCGACACCGAAGTCAAGTGTTTGATCGTCAGCGGCGGGTTGGACGCGTGCTGGGACGATCCCAACGGCGTGATCGAAGATGCCGAGGACGGTGAAGTCAATGGCCTGCCAATTGAACGGGGCTGGCTTATATGGCCCCCGATCCGATACAGTTATAACACGGTCAACGACATCGGCGGCGCCGCGCCATCCGCCCCGGATCGCGCCCATCTTTTGGGAACAGACGATACCGCACGCGACGTGTTGGCGCGGGTGATTTATGGCTTTCGCCTTTCGGTGATGTTTGCCCTGATCGTAACGGCTTTGACGTCCATCATCGGCATCGCGGCAGGAGCGATTCAAGGCTATTTCGGGGGCCTCATCGATCTGATTTTCCAGCGGTTGATCGAGCTGTGGGGGGCCACGCCCAGCTTGTATATCATCATTATCGTAGCTGCAATTTTTCGGATGAATTTCTGGTTGTTGGTGTTCTTGATGGTGCTGTTTGGATGGACGGCATTGGTTGGGGTTGTGCGGGCCGAATTCCTGCGCGCGCGCAACTTCGAATACGTCCGTGCTGCCCGCGCCTTAGGTGTCTCGAACGTCACCATCATGTTTCGCCATGTTTTGCCCAATGCGATGGTCGCAACGGTTACTATGCTTCCGTTTATCATCACCGGTACAATCGGATCGCTTGCAGCGCTCGATTTTCTTGGCTTTGGATTGCCATCTTCTGCGCCTTCGCTGGGCGAGTTGACTTTGCAGGCAAAGCAGAACCTGCAAGCGCCATGGCTTGGGTTCACGGCTTTTTTTGCCTTCGCCATCATGTTGTCGCTGCTGGTGTTTATCTTTGAAGGCATCCGAGACGCGTTTGATCCCAGAAAGACTTTCTCATGAGCGCGCTTCTTACGGTCAAAGATCTCAATATCCGGTTTTCACAAGATGGCGCCGTGACCCATGCCGTTCGCGGTGTCAGCTTTGAGGTCATGCAGGGTGAAACCGTCGCATTGGTCGGCGAATCCGGGTCCGGCAAATCAGTGACGGCGCTGAGCTCCGTGGCGCTGTTGCCTGACAGCGCGGAGGTCACCGGCTCGGTAAGCTACCGCGGATCCGAGATGGTTGGCGCGTCCGAGGCCGATCTACGCAAAGTCCGCGGCAACGATATCAGCTTCATCTTCCAAGAGCCGATGACCTCGCTCAACCCGTTGCACACAATAGAAAAACAACTTGCAGAAAGCCTGGCCCTGCACCAAGGCCTGGCCGGCGTCAAGGCCCGCAAACGCATCATCGAACTTCTGGAAAAGGTTGGTATCAATGATGTTGAAAACCGCCTTTCGGCTTACCCACATCAATTGTCAGGGGGCCAACGTCAACGTGTCATGATCGCGATGGCGCTGGCCAACGGGCCAGATTTGTTGATCGCGGATGAGCCAACGACCGCGCTGGATGTGACGATCCAGGCTCAGATCCTCGATCTGTTGGCAGAGCTAAAGTCCCGTGAACAAATGAGCCTTTTGTTTATCACGCATGACCTGGCCATTGTGCGCCGCATCGCGGATCGGGTTTGTGTCATGCAAGGTGGCGAGATTGTAGAAACCGGTAAGACCTCAGATATTTTTGCCAATCCACAGCATCCTTATACCCAAAAATTATTAGGCGCCGAGCTGTCTGGCATGTTGGATGCCGTACCTGCGGGGGCGAATGAAATTGTCTCAGTCGACAAGCTCAAGATCTGGTTTCCAATCACATCGGGTCTGCTGCGCCGCACTGTGGGTCATGTCAAAGCGGTCAACGCGGCGAGCTTTTCAGTGCGTGCCGGCGAAACCGTGGGCGTTGTCGGCGAATCCGGTTCTGGCAAGACAACTTTGGCTCTCGCAATCATGCGGTTGCTGTCGTCTGAGGGGCCAATCCGCTTTGAGGGTCAAGATCTCCAGGGACTGTCCTCTCGGCAATTGCGTCCTTTTCGACGTGACATGCAGGTGGTGTTTCAAGACCCGTTCGGCAGTTTGTCGCCGCGGATGACAATTGCGCAAATTATCGCGGAAGGCCTGAGCATTCACGAGATCGACCCGACCCGCGCGCCACGCGATATGGTGGCTGGAATTTTGACGGAAGTGGGGCTGGATCCTGCGATGATGGACCGCTACCCACATGAATTTTCGGGCGGACAACGCCAACGCATTGCCATTGCTCGCGCCATGATATTGCGCCCCAAACTTGTCGTTTTGGACGAGCCAACGAGCGCCTTGGATATGACGGTTCAGGTGCAAATCGTTGAACTCCTTCGGGCACTACAGCACAAATATGGGCTGGCCTATCTGTTTATCAGCCACGACCTGAAAGTGGTGCGCGCGCTGTCTCACAAGGTGATGGTGATGAGACGCGGCGATGTGATTGAAATGGGCGACTGCGCGCAAATCTTCGATACGCCGCAGACAGAATACACACGCGAGCTGATCGCGGCCGCATTCGATCTGAGAGCAGGTGTCGCTTAAGGCGTTAAATCGCACCGGATTGCCCTATGTCGAATCGGCTGCATGCCATTGCCAACTGAGCATGAGACTACGGTTTTGGGATCTCAGCAGGTTTTGGTCAGCGGGCCTGATTTGCGCGGTACCTATTCTATCGTGCAGTGCGTTGTGTGGATGCTCAGCCAAGGCGGCGTAATAAAAAGTTCGGTGCGTGTGCACACCCCTTTAACAGTTGTCGTACTGGTCCGCGGACGTGTTTAACCGGGTTCGACCGCATCACAAGCAACGTTTTGTGCACCAAGCCGGGCGCAAGCCATGCGGGCCCGATCGGCTGTCAGTCCTGAGAACACGGCATCAAAGTTTCCTGACCGGCTCTCAACGGAACGGCGCGCGCCATTCAGCGTTGCCATTTCCTTTATCGCAACCTTTAGCAAGGCCCGTTCCGCGCGATCGCGGTTCGAGAACCCGCTGATCCGTACGACCCAGTCGGCTGGGCCAGCGCTGGACATGCGTGTGACGATGCGGGGTTCTGGTTCATCAAGTGCGGTGATCCAGAAGCCGGGATTTGGTTGTGCCTGTGCCAAAGCACCGGGGTGGCGCCCGCGCACATCAAGCGTCTTGGCCTCAGCCGGGTTGCGCAGTCTTGGGTGGGTTGGAACTGGGTCTGCATTCGGGATCAAAGGGGAAGCGGGCAATTCGGCGTTGTCGTCAACTCGGCCGAAGGCAAGCCGATCCATGGCGGCGGCTGTGGGGACCACCTGAGCGATATCAACCTTCGAAGCATCGGTTTTTTGGGCGTCGGCAATTGCTTGTGCAACAACATCATTGACGCCCTCGCGCAGCGCCAACAAGAGGCCGCTATCGAGCTGCTGGACAGGGCGCGGTAATGGCCGGGGACTTCGCGTTACAGCGCCGACCAAACGAGTCGTCCGACTGGAGTGAGTGCCATAAATCGGCAGAGCTGGACGTCGGATAGCAGTCCGGCTGGGCGCGCGTTGGAACCCCATGTTGAGCAGTTCCGCGACCCGTGCATTCCGTGTCGCAGCTGAACGACCGCCGAATACAGTCGCGATTATTCGTTCATGTCCGCGTTCTGCTGACGCCACAAGGTTAAAGCCAGCAGCGTTCGTGTAACCGGTCTTGATGCCATCGGCGCCCCGATAATCGGCCAGCAGCCTGCGGTTGGTGTTTGACACCTTTCGCAACCCTGCATTGGTCGAGCGGCGCCCGAAAATATTGTAATATTGTGGATAATCATAAAACAATCGTCGGCCCATCACTGTCATGTCGCGCGCGGTGCTCATATGGCCGGGGGCCGTGAGCCCATGCGCGTTCTTAAAGGTGCTTCGGGTCATCCCCAAGGCCTGTGCGGTGCGGTTCATCCGGCGCGAGAACGCGGCTTCCGATCCAGAAATTGCCTCGGCGATCGCAGTGGCTGCATCATTGGCAGATTTGACCGCAGCCGCGCGAATGAGATACCGCAGCTCGATCCGTTGGCCAGATCGCAGCCCCAAACGTGACGGAGGTTCATCCGCAACATTTTGCGAAATACGAACCTTTGTGTCTAAAGTAATTTCGCCCAGGCGGATCGCTTCGAATGCGATATACAGCGTCATCATCTTGGTCAGTGATGCGGGATGCAGCCGCGTATCGGCATTGCGCGCGTGCAGAACGTCCCCCGAGCGCGCATCCATGACCATCGCCGCATAAGGCGCGGCATGCAGAGAGCTTAGCGCGCAAAACCACAGGCAAAGCCCGATGCATGCTGCACGTACATGTCGTGACATCTTAAATTCCGTTCGACTCTGCCTCTGGGGATCGTTTCTTTGTCCCCGCTTTTATGTTCGATTTTTGTAGCATGGGTGGATGGGTCTGGGAACGCTAAATTCATTCGAAAGGGGTTACAGTGTTGATTAGGTCAGGAAGGGACTGAAAATTCGATGCCGCAAGATACCGCGGCGCGTTGACCGGAGCGTCCGCTTGCTCATAGCTCCAAGTCACTTTGTAGGGAATATGGACAGCCCAAGCCCCGGCTTCCAATGCTGGAATAACATCGGATTTCAATGAGTTGCCAATCATCATGGCTTGTGCAGCCCCGTCACCGTGGCGCGCAAACGCGGTTTCATACGTGCTGCGGGTCTTGTCAGAGACCACTTCGACGGCGTCAAAGAGCTCGCCCAAACCAGATTGGGTCAGCTTACGCTCTTGGTCGAGCAAATCGCCCTTTGTAATCAGCACCAGCGTATGCTCGGCTGCCAGCGCCTCAACAACCCCGCGGACGCCGGGCAACAATTCAATTGGATGGGCAAGCATATCCTTGCCGGTTGCCAGGATTTCCGCAATCACGGTGCTGGGCACCGCGTTGTCGGTCACATCCAGCGCGGTTTCAATCATCGACAGAACAAACCCTTTGATTCCAAATCCATAGGTCCCAAGATTGCGGGTTTCAGCCGCGAGAAGCCATTCGCTTAACTGATCGGGCGCGGCATAATCCGAAAGCAATTCCATAAACTTGGCATGCGTCAGTCGAAACAGGTCTTCGCTATGCCAGAGCGTATCGTCGGCATCAAAGCCCAATGTTGTCAGTTTTTGCATCGGCTCTTTCTTTCTTATGGCAGAAGGGTTAGGCAGCCCCGAAATACTCTCACCTCTTTTCACAGAGCGCGCGCGCCTTATATTACACACCGCATGAACACACAGATTTTCAGGAAGCTTATGGTGTTGTCCACTCCTCTGACACTGTCCGACGATACGCCTGGCGATGACAACAGCGAAACAGATGTCATTACAAAGCCCAAGTCGAAGACCGCAAAGCCGCCGCTTTATAAGGTGATGTTGTTGAACGACGACTACACGCCGATGGAATTCGTGGTTTTGGTGCTGGAACGGTTCTTTGGCCTAAATCATGGTCAGTCGGTCGAAATCATGTTGACTGTCCACAAAAAAGGGCTCGCGGTCGTGGGCGTGTTTTCCTACGAAATTGCTGAAACGAAAGTGGCGCAAGTGATGGACTTTGCGCGCCGACATCAACATCCCTTGCAATGCACGATGGAGAAAGAGTAGGCGATTTGCCTGCTCGTGCGCTTGTGTCCCAACGTCTTTGCTCTGCCGTACGCGACGGCCTGTTGGAATGGCCTGCGGGCCGGATCCTTCTCAACCGTGTGCCTGCAGAATTCGCACCCCAGCTGCCTTTAGATCAATGTGCCGTTGTCCATGGCTTTGCGCCTGAAATTGCGAATTGGACCGCGCAAGGTGTGACGGTGGCCGAGCAGGTTGCCGAGAGCTATGCCGCCAGTCTAACGGCACTGCCCCGTGTGCGCGATCATGGACGCGTTTTGGTGGCGCAGGCGATACGCGCCACAGTTGCAGGCGGGCTTGTGCTGATCGACGGCCAAAAAACTGACGGAATCGAACCGCTTTTGAAAGCTCTACGCCCTCATCTGGCGTGCGAAATCGTGTCCAAGGCCCATGGCAAACTGTTGATCGCGCGACGCCCTGACAGCGTGCCAGCGGCGATCGCGGCTTGGCTTGAACTGAAGCCTGCGGCACCACGAGGCTGGCATACGGCACTTGGCGGTTTTTCCGCCTCTGCCATCGATACCGGATCGGCGATACTGGCTGCGCATTTGCCACCACTTTCGGGCAAGGTCGTCGATCTTGGGGCTGGTTGGGGGTTCTTGTCGAAAGCCATTCTTGCGCAACCTAAAGTCATCAGCCTTGCATTGGTTGAGGCCGAGCATGCCATGCTCGAAGCTGCTCAGTTAAACATCACGGATCCCCGCGCCACATTTTTTTGGTCTGACGCGCGCACGTTTGGACCCAGGTTTGGTTTCGATGCCGTTGTTATGAACCCACCATTTCACACCGGACGCGCGGCAGACACCGACCTTGGACGGGCCTTTATTTTGGCGGCAGTCCGCCTGTTGCGCCCAAAAGGCCAGCTGGTACTGGTCGCGAATCGACATTTGCCGTACGAAACCGAACTGGCTGGCGCTTTCGCGCAAGTGGACTCACTGGTGCAAGACGCCGGTTTCAAGGTGATACATGCGCGTGATCCTAAGCGCATAATTTAAGACACTCGCAACGACAGGTTACCCTCAATGTCATTCTCGATAGCTGGAAAAACCGCCATCGTCACCGGTGCTGCCAATGGCGTCGGTCTGGCCATCGCGCGCCATTTTGCCGATCAAGGCGCGAGCGTGATGCTCGCGGACCGTGATGAAGACCGGTTGGCAGACGAGATCGGGCAAAGCGACTCAGACAGCGGCAACATGAAATATTTCGCGGGCGATCTGCGCGAGCGGTTGACACAAGCCAACTTGCTATCTGCCACGCTCGATTCATTCGACAAAGTGGATATTTTGGTGAATGCCTCACGTCAGATCATGACATCCCAGCCGCTGAACCCAGATGAAGATCATGTCCCAGAATTGCTGGAACAAAATCTGATGACGTCGCTTCGTCTGAGCCAATTGATCGCGAAACGGATGATGAAACAGGCCGAACAAGACGAACGGACCGAAGGTCAAGTGGGCTCGATTGTGAACATCTCGTCGATTGCAGCGCGCCGGACGCACCCTGACTTGCTCGGCTACTCTGTCGCCAGCGCCGCGTTGGATCAGATGACATGTTCGATGGCCGTTGCATTGGCGGAAAAGCGTATCCGAGTGAATGCGGTCGCATTCGGCTCTGTGATGAGCGCAAGCCTGAAGCGGACGTTGAAAGACAACAGCTCAGAGTTACGCTCCCAAATCCTCGACTGTACGCCAATGGCCCGAATAGCATCCCCCAACGAAGTTGCGGACGCCGTTCAATACCTTGCCTCAGAAGGCGCAGGGTTCGTCACGGGCCAGATCATCACCATTGACGGAGGACGCACATTGGTCGATTCGGTGACCTTACCTGCGCATTAGAGACAGCCACAAAGTGTCAATTTTAGCTGACACATACGTTACGGTTTGCTAAGCGTTCCTCGACAAGAAGGACAAGCGAATGACCGACGAATTCCAAGATAAAAAAGACCGTGCTCGCACATGGTTTCGGCAATTGCGCGATGACATCGTCACTGCGTTCGAAGGGCTTGAAGACACACAAGAGACCGGGCCTTTTGCCGATCTGCCAGCCGGTCGGTTCGATGTTTCACAAACCAGCCGCCACAGTGACGATGGCACCGATGCCGGCGGGGGCCTGATGAGCGTGATGCGCGGAGGCCGTATCTTTGAGAAAGTGGGCGTCAATATCTCAACTGTTTACGGGACATTGGGCGAACGCGCCCAAATGGCGATGGCCGCTCGCAAAGGCATTCCGGGGATGAAAGATGACCCAAGGTTTTGGGCCTCCGGCATCAGCGTCGTGGCGCATATGCGCAACCCACATACGCCCGCTGTTCATATGAACACACGTATGTTCTGGACGCCCCATACATGGTGGTTTGGCGGGGGATCTGACCTTAATCCGTGTCTAGAAAAACCAGACGACACTAATTTTTTTCACAATGTTCTCAAGGATTTTTGCGATAAGCACGGCAAAAGCATCTATCCAGAATATAAAGCCTGGGCCGATGAATACTTTTTTGTGCCGCACCGAGGCCGGGCCCGCGGTGTGGGCGGCATTTTTTATGATGATCGAAATACAGGGGATTGGGACGCTGACTTTGCGTTGACCCAAGATGTCGGGCGGGCATTTTTACCCGCCTTTGTTCCGGTCACTGAAAAGAACCGGAATTTACCTTGGACAGAGACGGATAAAGACGCACAGCTGGTCCATCGCGGGCTCTATGCGGAGTATAACCTGGTCTATGATCGCGGTACAAAGTTCGGGCTCGAAACTGGCCATAATGCGGATGCTGTTTTGATGTCACTGCCGCCTGAAGCCAAATGGATTTGACGCCAGTGCTATAAGCTTGCCGGTTGGGCCGCTTCGTTTACGGTTTATGCCGCAATTGAGGCGCGAACGGTATCGATCATCAGCTGGACGTTTTCGGGATCTGCATCGGGCGTTATTCCGTGCCCGAGATTAAAGATATGCGGACCACCGCGTAAGGCTTCTACAATAGCGCGGGTGTCATCTATGAGCGCTTGACCACCGGTCACCATATGGCTTGATTTCAGGTTGCCCTGTACGCAGCCATCCGGCTGTATATGTTTTGCAACCCATTCGGCAGAAACGGAATTATCCACTGCGATACAATCTGCACCTGTGGCATTTGCAAAGCCGACATAGCCTTGCGCCGCTTCACGCGGAAAGGCGATGACAGGGGTGTTTGGATGCTTTGCTTTCAGCGCGGCAATGATCTGTTTCGTGGGTTCGAGCGCATATTTTTGAAAGGCCTCACCTTTCAGTGATCCTGCCCAACTGTCGAAAATCTTGACGACCTCGGCTCCGGCTTGGATTTGCATGTCGAGATAAGAGATTGTTGCCGCGGTCAACCGCTCGATCAATGCTTCAAACAGCTTTGGGTTCTCAGCCATAAGCTGATGAGCAGGCCCTTGGTCCGGTGTGCCCCGCCCTGCGATCATGTAAGTTGCAACAGTCCACGGAGCGCCCGCAAAACCGATCAGCGTGGTCTCGGCGGGCAAGGCGCGCGACAGGATTTTGACGGTCTCATAAACAGGGGCAAGATGTTCGTGGATATCATCGGCATCTTTGATTTTAGCGAAATCCGCATCGGTTGTGATCGTTGATAAACGGGGGCCTTCGCCTGTCACGAACCATAGATCTGCACCGATCGCTTGGGGCAAAAGTAGAATGTCGGCAAAGAGGATCGCAGCATCAAAGCCATAGCGGCGGATGGGTTGCAAGGTGACTTCGGCAGCGAGCTCCGAATTGTAGCATAGCGACAAGAAATCCCCGGCCTGAGCTCGGGTGGCGCGATATTCAGGCAGATAGCGACCGGCCTGACGCATCATCCAAATCGGGGGCGTGGAAAGGGTTTCTCCGGCAAGGCTACGGAGTATTTTCTTGGTCTGGGCCATGGATCGTCCTTCGTGATCTGTTGGCAATATCATTCCACGGCAGGGCCCAACGCGCAATCACATATTGTCAGGCGAAGTTGACACATATAGAACCTTTTGCATGACGATCGAACTTCCAACACCCGCCCAACCCTTACGCATTGGCACGCGAGGGTCCCCCCTTGCCCTGGCGCAGGCCCACGAGACCCGCGCGCGTCTGATGGCCGCTTTTGCGTTACCTAAAGCCGCATTCGAAATCGTCATCATCAAGGTCACGGGGGACGTGATCCAGCACAAGGCGCTGAAAGATATCGGCGGAAAGGGATTATTTACCCGCGAAATCGAGGAAGAACTGATCGCTGGAAAAATCGACCTTGCAGTGCATTCGATGAAGGATATGCCAGTCGCGCAGCCCGGTGGGCTTTTGCTGAACACCTATCTGCCGCGCGAAGACGTCCGCGATGCGTTTGTTACGCTCGATGGTGGTAAACTTGCAGATCTGCCCGAGGGGGCTGTTGTCGGGTCAAGCTCGTTACGCAGGCGCGCCCAGTTGGCACATCGCCGCCCAGATTTGGCATTGGTTGAGTTTCGCGGGAATGTGCAAACTCGGATGAAGAAACTCGGTGATGGTGTGGCGGCTGCGACCTTCCTCGCGATGGCGGGTCTGAACCGGCTTGGAATGGACGACGTGCCGCGCACTGCGATTGAAGTCGACGAAATGTTGCCCGCCGTGGCGCAAGGCGCGATTGGCATCGAGCACCGCGGCGATGACGGTCGCATGGCGTGGATGCTTGAGGCCATTCATGATGGTCCGACGGGACAACGCCTGGCGGCCGAGCGTGCTTTTCTGAAAGCGCTTGATGGATCCTGCGAGACCCCAATTGCAGGGCTGGCCATCCTTGAAGGTGGCACGATTTGGTTGCGGGGTGAAATTTTGCGCCCTGATGGGTCAGAAGTTCTGACCGATGAAGAACGCGCCCCAATCGAAGATGGTGCGGCCCTGGGGGTCGAGCTGGCGCAGCGTTTGCGCGCCCGTGCGCCAAAGGATTTCTTTAGCTGGATAACAGCATAAAGTGTACTGAATCAAGTTTTTACGCAAACGCCTGACATCGGAGATCGTGAAACCTTTGAGTTAGGGCGAGGGCAGAACTTTACCTGGGTTCATAATATCTTTTGGATCAAATGTCGTTTTCAGCGCGCGCATCATGTCCAAGGCCACTGGATCCTTCCGCCGTGCCATAGAGCCCAGTTTTGACAGTCCGATGCCGTGTTCGGCCGAAAAGCTGCCCCCGAGATCCAGCGTGACATCCTCGACGGCTTCAGTAATCGCGACATGGGTCGACTTGTCGTCCGTGCTGGGCCAAACGGCGTAGTGGATATTGCCATCGCCAAGATGGCTGACTGTGCAATCCTGCGCACCTGCGTCAAGTTCCGCCAAGCGCTGGGTCATCCGGTTCAAAAACGCAGACACGCGATCCACGGGTACAGACACATCGTGGTTCACAAGTCGTTTGGCATGCAACAAGACCTCACCCGCGCGCTCGCGGCGGTCCCACATTTCGCGGCGTTGGGCCTCGTTTTGGGCGACGACGGCATCTAGGGCGAGCCCTTCTTCCATCAACGCCGCAATTGTGGCTTCCAATTGCGCGATCAGGGGAACTTCGCCAGTGTCATTGGCAATGGCCTGCGCTGGAACTGTGGTTGCGATCTCGGTTAGGATGTTGACCTGATAACAGGCGTCGAATGGCTCCCGCGTGCTGGGGAACTTGGTCTTGAGCGTTTCAAGGTAAATCCGGGGCATATACTCGAACGCTTCGACTTGCCCGCCCGTGGCCTGTTGCAAACGGTTCAGCAAGGTCAAAGCGGCGTCCAGACCAGGAGTGGCGACCATCGCGGTGGCATAGGCGCGTGGCTTGGGATGCAGTTTCATAACGGCACCGGTGATGATGCCCAGGGTGCCTTCTGCGCCAATCATAAGGTTCTTCAAGTCAAATCCTGAATTGTCTTTGTGCAGCTCTGTCTGAAGGTTCATCACCCTGCCATCTGCCAAGACAACCTCGAGGCCCAGGCACAGGTCCCGCGTCGATCCGTAGCGCAGAACATTGGACCCGCCCGCATTGGTCGACAGGACCCCGCCGATCATTGCCGAGCCGCGCGCGCCAAAATAGAGCGGAAAAAGCAAGTCGTGCTGGTCGGCTGCGTCATGCAATTGTGATAATATTACACCCGCTTCTACGATCGCGATACGGGCGTCGGGGCGAAGCTCATGGATTGAGTTCATACGCTCAAGTGACAGCATCAGCGCACCATTCGCTGATGTGCCACCGTTCAGCCCAGTGTTGCCGCCGACTGGGACCACTCCTGTACCACTGTCATGGGCCAGTTTCAGGATCGCGCTGACTTCATCGGTCGAGCGGGGTCGTACCACCGCAAGAGGCGTCCAATGGTATTGATTGGTCCAGTCTGCGGAATATCGGGTCAGGTCCTCGCCGGTCAGAACATGAGCTGCACCTGTGATCGCAGCGAGTTTATCGAGCATTTGCATGGGGCAGTCCTTTCAGCGACGCCATGTCAGGATGGCTCGGATCTGGGCCGGTGTCTAGCGAAACCAATGCGACCATCCGTCGAGATAATAGTGCATTAAAGCGTGCGATTGCATCGTGTTTGGCACCACCTCCAATGGTGCCATATCGGGTGGAAAGACACGCGCTGCATCGAACACGGCTGGTGTCAAATGGCGCAAATCCGCTGGATATGCGAAATCGCGCGGCGCAGGCTCCATCTTGGCGGCCATCACGAATCCCCAGATGCCAAAGCTAGGAATGGTCGTGTGATATGGTGCCGTCCACAGACCTTCGCCAGGAGCGATGGGGTTGCGGGTGCCTGACAGGGTTTCATTTAGCGACCAGAACGCGGCACGCGCAAACAAAGGTGATCCGGCTTGTGTGACGAACAAGCCTGTGGCTGCGAGCCGGTCCAGCATCCTGGCATAGAACTCACGCGTGTACAGCCGCGACAATGACAGGTTCGACGGGTCGGGCAGATCGGCGATGATGAGGTCATAGCTCGGCCCAGTTTCGGAAACATACTGCCAAGCATCACGGTTGTAGATGGTGACGCGTGGGTCCCTGAGCGCAAAATCATTGAGCGCGGCCAGATCATCCGTGTCGCGGAATAGCGCAGTAACCACAGGATCCAAGTCGATCAGATCTATTTGCTGAACGCGGTTGTCGCGCAACACTTCGCGCGCGGCCATTCCATCGCCGCCACCTAGGATCAGCACTCTGGCAGGCGTTGCAACACGCGCCAAAGCCGGATGAACCAACATCTCGTGATAGCGATGTTCGTCCATACTGTCGAACTGGATCGATTGGTTTAGAAACAACCGGGTACGGTCACGGAATTTGGTCACTGTGATTTGTTGATAGGGCGTGGTTTTTGAATATATCACCTCGTCCTCATATAGATTCGCATCCAGTACAGAGACGATCGTTTCAGCGCGCAGCAAGGACACGCTACAGACCAGCATGCACAAGAGCCAAACAATGCGCAGCCCCCATGGAAGAACGTCACGAAACAACCACAACGAAAGTCCAGCAACCAGAAGATTCAGCAAGCCAAAAGTCAGTGACGCCGACATCAGGCCCAACTGTGGGATGACCAAAAGCGGGAAGGCGACGGCCGCCACGAGCGCCCCGAGGTAATCCGCCGTCAGCACATTGGCCAGCGTATGCTTGCCCGCACCCATTGTCGTGAGGATGCGGGTGATCAGCGGAATTTCAACACCTGACAGTGCCCCACACAGGAAAACAATGGCAAACATCACGCCGCTGATCTCTTCAAGAAAAGCAAAGCTGACAAAAAGAAGTGGCGCAGAAAAGCCACCAATGAACCCCAGTGCGATTTGACTGGCCGTAAACCCGGCCTCGGCGTTAGTGACGAACCGCGAAACATATGCGCCAAAGCCCATCGAGGTCAGAAACACTCCGATGACCAAAGAGAACTGCGTGATACTGTCGCCTAACAAATAACTGGCTGCGGCCCCAGCCACCAATTCATAGACCAACCCCGAGATGGCAACAACAAAAGTGGCCCCCAACAAGAGCGCGGCTTTGATGTCAGGATGACGATCCAGTCGGTTGGGCGCCGTGCTCACGTCGTCAGGACAAAAGGACTGCGGCGATCAGGATCGACAGAGCGATGAAAATCGCTCCCATCAATACAGCGATTGCCATGTTGTGCTCGTCTTCAATTTCGCGGCGAAGCGAAAATGGTGTGATCCATTCGATGATTATCCAGAATGTTATCATCAGGCCCAAACCGACAAAGGCGTAAACGATTGTGCCAATCAGTTCTGCCAGTTGAACGGCTGCAAACATGGGATGTCTCCTTATTTAACGCTGCGGGTACCGTAATAGAACATGCCCGCTGATCCAGTACGGACGGATTGCAGATCGGTGCTGACCCCCCATACGCCGCGATTGGCGAGATACCAACCAGTTGCGAGAATGCTGGACAACAATATGACGATTAGAGCTTTGGCCATATCAGTCCTCGTTGCTCCAGTCACTGCCAGACCACCGGCGTGTGGTGTGCCAAAGCCGTTTGAGCCATATACCCGCGCTCGCGCCGGCACAAATCAGCGCGGCCAAAAGCATCCAAAATGTGGATTTCTTGCCCTCGGTGACGCGGACATCCAGAGCACTCGGTGCGCGACCGCGATTCCATGTGCCAGACTCGGATTGATTGATATAGAGCTTATGGACCCCACGTTCTTTCAATCGAAGCCGTGCGGTCGCAGTACGCGAGCCTTCAGACCAGACCTCGTCATCTTCGGTCCCGGAATAATATTCCGTCAGCCGTCCAAACTCGGCCACGGTGTCACCCGACGGGTTGATCAGTTCCAGATCATACCACGCCCAAGCGTTCGACGCGTTGCTGCGCAATCGGATCTCGACCAGATCTTCGATATTGTTGATGGTAAAACTTAGCATTCGGTCAGCCTCGTCGCCCAACCCAACCCGATCCGCCAGACCAGGGCGGGGATCAAAGCGGCTGACGTCCAACACGATGGTTCCCATACTCACCAAGATCCACCAGAGCACAATCCCAAGCACGCCAAAGGCAAGCGCTGCATTGCGGGCAAACATGCTATGCTGCCAAGGGATATAAGGCTGCAGCGGGTGGATACCGATGGGAAATGGTGTTCCTGTGACGCCAAAGGCTTTGACGGTCTCGTTTGGATCGAGATAATGCGACAGCTCGACCTCGTTTTCTGTTTCACCTATTATATGCGTTACCATATTTGTGTCGCCTAAAAAGCGAAAATAGCTGTTTATGTCACCGACAACTGGCACCCAATTGAAGCTGCCTTCCGCATAGGTGACACGTGCATCTCCGCTGTCATAATACGCGTAGCGCTTGCCGCCTCGATAAATGACCGGTCGGCTTTCGGCGCGTTCGATCCGGTTTGTATCGAAAAATCCCTGGTTGCCCGGGCCTCTGACTTTACGCGTGAAGATGAAATGCTCGTCCTCCCAGCTCAGAAAACAATATCCATGGGTGGGCGAATAAAGCTGATGATCGACCCAGTCCCATGTTTTTCCTCGATAGGTTTCGCGGTACCCAAGCGTTCCGATGATGACCCATTCCACCCCATCGATTACACCGGTTTGGCCCAGCATGAACGGTGTCGGGGGGCGGCGTGGGTTTTGGTACTGCGCCAGAATTTTAAAGTTGTCTTGCGCATCCAGAATTGCGCCACAATATTCGCAACCCAAGGTTTTGACGCGGCCGCCCCCCAGCACGGACTGTCCTGCTCCGCAGCTGGTACAGTTAATTGTACGGATCTGTTGCTGGGCTGTGGTCATTTGCGCAGCTCGATATCCCATGGATCGAGCCATTCACCAGCGAACCACGCCTCTTGGGTTTGACCGTGTTCAATCCAGGTTTCACGTGACAAAGCTGCGCCATCTGAAGAAATGAAATTGGTGTAGCTGTGCTGTTCACCGATCGTAATTTCTTCTGGCAACTGACCGCGAAACCCGACGCAGATGGCGTCGTCTTTTTCGCTTTGCTGGTAATCTTTCCCGTCAAAAACCACCGATTTTCCCGTCACGGTGGGCCAATGACGACGTGGCAGGGCGCGCTCGAATACATAGTCGCCTTCGTCTGCACTTAGCCAAATGCCAGCGTCGTCGGGGGCCACACACCAAAATTCGTCCCACCAACCCGGCCCATAATTCAAACGGATATGACCCACAATGATGTAGACGCCGTTGGGCGTACGGAACATGTCATCCAATTTTAACATACCGGGCAGGTCCAGCATTTCGCCCCGCGTGCCTGCTTGTCGTAAGACTTCGCCATCCAGCACCACTGTTGTGCCACAACTCTCACAGTCGATCATTTTGGTAAAGCTCAGCAAAGGAGCCAGCAGATCCCCGCAGTTGGGGCATGTTTTTGAGGTCATTCTGCAGATCACTCAGCAAGGACAGTTGGTTTTGCCACAGTGTCCTCGCATTCTTGTTCGGATCAAGAGGGATTTTACCTTGACGCTCCGCCAGACCTGCCCTAACCACACGTCGGTCTGGCGGAGTAGCTCAGTCGGTTAGAGCAGCGGAATCATAATCCGCGTGTCGGGGGTTCAAGTCCCTCCTCCG
>JBELMC010000032.1:0-28178 GCA_042096155.1 Dinoroseobacter sp. | reverse complement strand
ATCGCCGCCCGCGGCCAACGCGGTGACACGCGCAACATGTGCCGGGGCATGCTGTTCCATCAGATCAATCGTGATCACGCCATTGGCTTGGCCTGCGACCTCGATATCAAGATAAGGTCCCGGCTGATCCACAACTGAACTGGCCGAACTGGCGGTTTCCAGCCTCTCGCCACGCGGCGCCGTCGACACATAGATGCCCAACAAAACCAAGGCGCCAAGCGCGAACATGCCACCGGCGATGAGACGTTCTTTAGACATCTGCGGCCACTTGAACCGAGATCATGCGGTCGGGATTCGCTGGCGGCTCGCCGCGGGTGATCGCGTCGACATGTTCCATCCCGTCGATGACCCGGCCATAGACTGTGTATTGCCGATTCAGAAAATGGTTGTCTTTGAAGTTGATAAAAAACTGGCTGTTGGCGCTGTCCGGATTCTGACTGCGCGCCGCACCAATCGTGCCGCGATCATGGGGAATGCCGGAAAACTCGGCCTTCAGATTGGGCAGATCCGAGCCGCCGGTTCCAGCCGAGCGCAGATTAAACCCCTCTTCCATATTGCCATTTTTTACATCACCGGTCTGGGCCATGAACCCTTCGATCACCCGGTGAAAGCAGACATTGTCATAGGCGCCGCTGCGTGCAAGCTCCTTCATCCGCTCACAATGCAACGGCGCGATATCGGGCAACAGCTCCAGCGTCACGGTGCCGTCCTTTAACGTGATCAGGATGGTGTTCTCGGGGTCTTTGATTTCGGCCATATCTGCCTCCAGGTTTCACATTTTGCGCGACCCTAAGCCGCGATGAAACGGATCACAAGGCGGGGTAGACGACCTGGAGGCGCAACAGGAGACGAACATGGGTTGGAAAACACTTGATGATATGGATTTGGCCGGCAAACGGGTTTTGACGCGCGTTGATATCAATGTGCCCATGGAAAACGGCACAGTCACCGACACCACCCGAATCGACCGGATTGTGCCGACGCTGCGCGATATTCTGGCCGCCGGGGGCAGCCCGATCCTGTTGGCGCATTTTGGCCGCCCCAAAGGCCAAGTCGTCCCCGAGATGTCTTTGCGGCATGTTCAACCCGCGCTGGAAGCCGCGCTCAGCCGTCCCGTCACCTTCATTGAACGGCCCCGTCGAGATGCGATCGACGCTCTGCCTGGGGATGCTGTGGTTTTGGTGGAGAACACGCGTTTTTCAGCCATGGAGGAAGCCAACGATCCGAAAATGGCGGCAGCTCTGGCCAGCCTTGGCGATGTCTTCTGCAATGACGCATTTTCTGCGGCCCACCGGGCACATGCGTCGACCGAAGGCATTGCCAAATTGCTGCCCAACTGCGCTGGCCGTCTGATGGCGTCTGAGCTGACAGCGCTGGACGCCGCCTTGGGGGCCCCGAAACGTCCGCTGGTGGCCGTGGTCGGGGGCGCGAAAGTCTCAACCAAGCTCGATTTGCTCAGCAACTTGGTGGACCAGGTCGATCACCTGGTGATTGGCGGCGGCATGGCGAACACCTTTCTGGCCGCGCAAGGCTATGAAATCGGAACGTCTTTGGCCGAGCGCGACATGCTGCAAACCGCCCGTGATATCATGATCAAAGCCGCGCAGGTCGAATGTCAGGTGATTCTGCCGATCGATATCGTCGTTGCGCGCGCATTCAAAGCCGGCGCCGAAGCGCATATCCATCACGCACAGGATTGCCCAGCAGATGCCATGATCCTGGATGCGGGTCCCGACACCGTCAGATTGATCACCGATATATTGATGGGCGCCGAAACCCTGATCTGGAACGGTCCGCTTGGCGCATTCGAGCTGCCGCCCTTCGACGGGGCCACCATCGCTGCTGCCCAAGCCGCAGCATCGCTGACCAAAGCAGGCCACTTGATCTCGGTGGCAGGTGGCGGGGACACAGTCGCTGCCTTGAACGTCGCAAATGCCGCTGATGATTTCAGCTACATCTCGACCGCCGGCGGCGCGTTTCTTGAATGGATGGAAGGCAAGGCCCTGCCCGGTGTTGCAGCACTTGGCTAAAAGTGCCCGCGCTGCATCCCGACATCGAGGGTCAGACATGCCGGGCTTTGCGTGGTCTCGGTTGTGTTGGCGCAATCACGATTGATGCTGGGTCCCTGCGCCATTAAGAGGGGGCCCAAAGCAAAATTTTCAGGGCCAAAGACATGAAATCCACGCGTGTTATTCAAAAAATCCTCAGCCATTACGAAGGCGAAACCCCTGGTGTGAAGGCCAATCTCAATCGGATCTTGATGACCGGCAAGCTGGGCGGAACTGGCAAAATGATCATTTTGCCCGTCGATCAAGGCTTCGAGCACGGCCCCGCCCGCAGCTTCGCGCCCAATCCTTCGGGGTATGATCCACATTATCATTATCAGCTGGCAATCGACGCAGGCCTGAATGCCTATGCCGCCCCCCTTGGCCCGCTTGAAGCGGGCGCAGACACCTTTGCGGGCCAAATCCCGACCATCCTGAAAGTGAACTCAGCGAATTCTTTGATGTCGGGCAGCGCGGGCAAAAATCAAGCGGTCACAGCCAGTGTCGATGACGCCCTGCGCCTGGGTGCAAGCGCCATCGGCTTTACGATCTATCCCGGCTCCGACAGGGCCATCGACATGATGGAAGAAATCGTCCAGATGCGCAAAGAAGCGGCCGCCAAGGGCATTGCCACCGTGATTTGGTCTTACCCACGGGGCGAGGCGATCACGAAAGAGGGCGAAACCGGCATCGACGTGGCCGCCTATGCTGCACATATGGCCGCTTTGCTTGGCGCGCATATCATCAAGATCAAACTTGGCACCGCGCATCTGATGCTGCCAGAAGCCAAAAAAGTGTATCAAGACCAAAGCATAGACATCGCCACCCAAACGGCCCGCGTCAAACATTGCGTGCAAAGCGCATTTGACGGCAAACGGCTCATCGTCTTCTCGGGGGGCGCCAAAAAGGGCACAGACGCGCTTTATGACGACGCCCGCGCCATCCGCGATGGCGGCGGCAACGGCTCAATCATCGGTCGCAACAGCTTCCAGCGCCCCAAGGCGGAGGCTTTGGACATGCTGGCCAAGCTGGTCGAAATCTATAAAGGCAAGGCTTGATCGACCACCGACGCGATATCTTGGGCAGCCAAATTTGATGCAAAATCAGCGCTGAAGGGGGATTCCCTTATCTGATTTTTTGTGTCACGCTCAATTCAAGCCGGACCATACCGGTATTCGAGGCGTAAATTGGCACAGCAACAGCAAAATTCAGCGCTGCAAGGGGCGCTCGTGACGCTTGGGGCTTTCGCACTTGGGCTCTACTTCGCGTTTCATGCCGTCCAAGGCGAATATGGCCTGTTCAGTCGGGTTCAAATCGAAGCCGAAGAAAAAGACCTCACCCGCGAACTGGAAACCTTGCAATCCCAACTGGCGGTGCTGCGCAACAAAACCATGCGCCTGTCGGATCAGTTTCTAGATCTCGACCTGTTGGATGAGCGCGCGCGCGATGTCTTGGGCCTGCTGCGCCCCGACGAAATCCTGGTTCACTGAACGCGATTGATCGCCAAAGCCGCAAACAGATGCCTAATGCCTTGCTTTGAACGCAAACCCGGCATCCGAAATCTGCAAGGGGTGCGCTGAAAAGGCTCACTTATGACCGTTGATCGACGGGGAAAAGCAATGTAGTTCAATACTAAACTAATTACGACACCCTTGGAGGTTAGCCGCATGGCCACACGGAAAACGACGCGGAAGTCGAACGTTTCAAAAGAGGAACTGCTCGGGCATTACCGCGAAATGCTGCTGATCCGGCGCTTTGAGGAAAAAGCCGGTCAACTTTATGGCATGGGGCTGATTGGCGGCTTTTGCCATCTCTATATTGGCCAGGAGGCGGTCGTTGTTGGGCTGGAAGCGGCTGCAGAGGATGGCGACAAACGGATCACCTCATACCGAGATCACGGCCACATGCTGGCATGCGGCATGGATCCCAAAGGCGTCATGGCCGAGTTGACCGGTCGCGAAGGCGGCTATTCGCGCGGCAAGGGCGGCTCGATGCATATGTTTTCGAAAGAGAAAAACTTCTACGGCGGACATGGCATTGTGGGTGCCCAGGTGCCGCTCGGCGCGGGTCTGGCCTTTGCCGACAAATATCTCGGGAATGATCGCGTTTCATTCGCCTATTTTGGCGATGGCGCAGCAAACCAGGGCCAGGTCTATGAAGCCTATAACATGGCCGAGCTGTGGAAGTTGCCCGTGATTTTCGTGATTGAAAACAATCAATACGCCATGGGAACGTCGACCAAACGCTCCACCAAATCGCCCAGCTACTGGGAGCGCGGCGCAGCCTATGGCATCGCGGGTGAAGAGGTCGATGGCATGGACGTGCTCGCGGTCAAGGCCGCAGGCGAAAAAGCGGTTGTACACTGCCGTGCAGGCAAGGGCCCCTATATTCTGGAAATTAAGACCTATCGCTATCGCGGCCACTCGATGTCCGACCCCGCCAAGTATCGAACCCGCGAAGAGGTCCAAAAAATTCGTGAAGAGCGCGATCCAATCGAACAGGTCCGCGACACCTTGCTGACCGGAAACCACGCCACCGAGGACGAGCTGAAAGCGATCGACAAAGACATCAAAGCCATCGTCAACGAAGCCGCAGAATTTGCCAAAGACAGCCCCGAGCCCGCGCTTGAGGATCTTTGGACCGATATTTACGCAGACGCGTGAGGAATTTGAAACATGGCAACTGAAATTCTAATGCCCGCCCTCTCACCAACAATGGAAGAAGGCACCTTGGCCAAATGGCTGGTCAAAGAAGGCGACACCGTCAACTCCGGTGACATCATCGCCGAGATTGAAACCGATAAAGCAACGATGGAATTTGAAGCCGTCGACGAAGGTATAATGGGGTCAATCCTGATTGCCGAAGGCACAGAGGGTGTTGCCGTCAACACGCCGATCGCCGTGATGCTCGAAGAGGGCGAAGAGGCCAGCGCCACACCACCTGCCGCCGCGGCCCCAGTCTCAGCCCCAATCTCGGCGCCAAATCCAGCGCCAAATTCTGCAGCCGTCCAAGCCGATACGCCGCCCGCTGCGGCCTCTGCGGTGGGTGTGATGGACCGGACGCCAGATTGGCCCGAGGGCACAGAACTCAAACAACAGACCGTTCGCGAAGCCTTGCGCGACGGCATGTCCGAAGAAATGCGTGCCGACGAAACCGTATTTTTGATGGGGGAAGAGGTCGCGGAATATCAAGGCGCCTACAAGATCAGCCAGGGCATGCTGGATGAATTTGGCGACAAACGCGTCATCGACACCCCAATCACCGAACATGGCTTTACCGGCCTGGCGGTTGGGGCCTCGTTTGGCGGATTAAAACCGATTGTCGAGTTCATGACGTTCAATTTCGCCATGCAAGCAATTGATCAAATCGTCAACTCTGCGGCCAAGACGCTCTATATGTCAGGCGGCCAGATGGGCAGCCAGATCGTGTTCCGGGGCGCAAACGGCGCGGCCGCACGTGTGGGCGCCCAACACAGCCATGATTATGCAACGTGGTACAGCCAAGTTCCCGGTCTCAAGGTGGTCATGCCCTACTCGGCCTCGGACTATAAAGGTTTGATCAAAACCGCGATCCGCGACCCCAACCCGGTCGTGTTTCTCGAAAACGAAATCCTGTATGGTCGTTCTTTTGATGTGCCCGTGATCGACGATTACACCGTGCCTTTCGGCAAAGCCCGCATTTGGCGCGAGGGCACTGACGTGACCATCGTGTCTTTCGGCATTGGCATGCAATACGCCCTTGAGGCAGCCGACCGTCTGGCCAAAGAGGGCCTCTCGGCCGAAGTCATCGATCTGCGGACGCTGCGTCCATTGGACACCGAAACCGTGATCCGATCTGTTATGAAAACCAATCGCTGTGTCACTGTCGAAGAGGGGTTCCCGGTCTGCTCGATTGGCGGCCATATCTCGGCCGTTTTGATGCAAAACGCCTTTGATTATCTCGACGCGCCAGTCCTCAACTGCACCGGCAAAGACGTGCCGATGCCCTATGCTGCGAATCTCGAAAAGCTGGCGCTGGTGACCACAGATGAAGTGGTCGCCGCCGTCAAATCCGTGACCTACCGGTAAGGAGCCAGAACGATGCCCACCGAAATCTTGATGCCTGCTCTATCGCCCACAATGGAAGAAGGCACATTGGCAAAATGGTTGGTCAAAGAAGGCGACAGTGTGGCCTCTGGCGACCTGCTGGCCGAAATCGAAACGGACAAAGCCACAATGGAATTTGAGGCCGTCGACGAAGGCACGATCGGCAAGATCTTGATCGCCGAAGGCACCGAGGGCGTGAAGGTCAATGAGGTCATCGCAGTGCTGTTGGAGGATGGCGAAAGCGACGCGGACATAACCGCAGCGCCCGCCCCGGCTGCGACGTCCGCCAAAGTCGAAGCGGACACATCCATGCGGGCGGCCGCGTCTGCCCCTGTTCCGCCCACGCCAGCTGCCACAGACAAAAGCCGGGTGTTTGCGTCCCCCTTGGCGCGGCGAATTGCGGCCCAAAAGGGTCTCGACCTTCGCACCCTGAACGGCTCAGGGCCCCGTGGTCGCATTGTCCGTGCCGATGTCGAAAACGCCACGGCCGCTCCAATGTCCACGCCAACGTCGACCCCGGCCACCGCAGACACGACTGGTGCGCCAAAAACCTCCGCCGCCGCGCCCGCCGCATCGACAGGGCCATCGACCGAACAGGTTCTCAAGATGTACGAAGGCCGCACATTCCATGAGGTGAAACTGGACGGCATGCGCAAAACAATCGCAGCGCGCCTGACCGAAGCCAAGCAAACTGTTCCGCATTTTTACCTGCGTAAAGACATCGCCTTGGACGCGCTGCTGCAATTCCGCGGCCAGCTCAACAAACAGCTCGAACCCCGGGGTATCAAACTCTCCGTCAATGACTTTATCATCAAAGCCTGCGCAATCGCCTTGCAACAAAATCCCGACGCAAACGCCGTCTGGGCCGGGGATCGCACGTTGAAAATGGGGGCGTCTGATGTTGCTGTCGCCGTTGCGATCGAAGGAGGGCTATTCACCCCCGTCCTGCAAGATGCCGAGATAAAATCACTCAGCGTTCTGTCGGCGCAAATGAAAGACCTCGCAAGTCGAGCACGCGAGCGCAAACTCGCGCCGCACGAATACCAAGGCGGCAGCTTTGCGATCTCTAATCTCGGCATGTTCGGCATCGACAATTTTGACGCGATCATTAACCCGCCCCATTCGGCCATTCTGGCTGTTGGGGCCGGGCTCCAGAAGCCTGTTGTCGGCGCGGATGGTGAGCTGAAAGTCGCAACGGTGATGTCGACAACATTGTCGGTCGATCACCGCGTCATCGATGGCGCACTCGGCGCGAACTTGCTCAATTCAATCAAGGCCAACCTGGAAAATCCAATGGCAATGCTCGCCTGAATTGTCGCGCAAAATGGGGCGCACCCAACGCCCCGAAGATCTGCGCGCTCAACGACTGGCGCGATGGGCCGGGCACCAGACCCGACGCCAATCGCGATCAATGTCTGAGGTGATACAAAAAGGGCGGCGATCCATTGGGTTGCCCCCGTTACAACAAGGGCCCTGCGCGCTGCGTGGCCCTTTGCGAAAAACCACATAAATTTCGGGTGGCACACGCAATGCTGCGGGCAAATTTCACCCGCCACCGGGCAAAAGATGGTTCATGCTCATCGCAGGCTGCGAACATCCTGCCTCGCCCACGATCCGAGCGGGAACCCCAGCCACGGTTTTACACGCAGGCAC
The DNA here is from genome assembly GCA_042096155.1 of Dinoroseobacter sp. Lineage (GTDB taxonomy): Bacteria > Pseudomonadota > Alphaproteobacteria > Rhodobacterales > Rhodobacteraceae > Dinoroseobacter. Next base: position 20,395 of record JBELMC010000032.1, on the reverse strand, counting down.
CTCTTCGAGCACCACCGAGCCCGCTGCGATCCGCGAACAATGTCCCACTTTGATATTGCCAAGCACTTTGGCACCCGCGCCGATCAGCACACCGTCGCCAATTTTGGGATGGCGATCTTCTTCTTCCTTGCCAGTCCCCCCCAGGGTCACCGAATGCAGCATCGAGACATTGTCTCCCACGACAGCTGTCTCGCCGATCACGATCGAATGGGCATGGTCAATCATGATTCCCTGTCCAATCCGAGCGGCGGGATGAATGTCGATGCCAAACACTTCACTGACCCGCATCTGAACAAAATAGGACAGGTCCTTGCGTCCCTGTTGCCACAACCAATGTCCGATACGGTACGCTTGAACGGCTTGAAACCCTTTGAAAAACAAAATCGGCTGCAAAAACCGATGACAGGCAGGATCTCGGTCAAATACGGCCACGATATCAGCACGCGCTGCCGACCCCAAGGTGGGATCGGCACTGTATGCCTCGTCGGCAATCTCGCGCATCAATTGCTCGGACATCTCGCCCGAGGCGAGCTTTTGCGCCAAGTGATAGGCCAATGCCGTCTCAAGTGAGCGGTGATGCAAAATACAGCTATGCACCAGCCCGCCCAACAAAGGCTCGGTGCGCACCGCCTCTTGCGCCTCATTCACAACCTGTTGCCAAACCGGGTCCAGCGTCGAGAGTTCTGTTTTGGATTGGGGCATTTTGATCTCCGTCTTGCGCGGGATATAGCGCTTGCGCGCGGCATTTTCCATCCCAAAGCATCGCTTTCCCGGCAACGGCGCTGCCCGCGCCACACGGTCACGGCGTCAAGCACAACCCGCAAGCACACCAAATCGTCGCCCCCTGCCTGCCAAATGGCGCAAGATCGGCGCTCTGGCAAGACAGAGCACAAATCCCCCGGCCCCAAATAAACACCTTTTTTCCGCGCCTTATCGATCGCATGCGCATGATCCAGCCACCCCAACACAGCCGCCGCTCTCGATCCGGACGGCACTGCGCGCAAAGCTTCTGCCGCCCGGATCAGATCCTCGAACACCAACCGTCGCATCAGATCAGATCTGGAACTTTCAAGCTCAGGCAATGCACCGCAAAGCGGACTTCCCCTCCGGCAAACGCGCCCCCATTTGCGCGCAACACCAGTGGCGTGTCGTCGTAATAGGTCGTCGGCACGCCCGTCAAACCGCGTATCCAGCTGTTTTGGGGCAATCCCCAGCCACTGCCATAGCGATTGCTGGACCCGGCCACACCCAGATCCCAATCTGTAAGCGTCCCTGAAATCGCCGATTTAACCCGTCCTGTCACACCCATCACCACGGTATTGGCGGGAATTCCGTTGTCTGTCGTGGCGCTTGTCCCGGCGTTGATCACCTCATCAAAGGTGATCACTTCATGCAAAGTGGCCGCGCCAATCAAGCTGGTCGCAACCGCGTGCGGCGCCCAAGCACCGCCCGAAAAGCGGCACACCGTGCCGCGGCTGACCACAAAGGCGTGCCATCCCGTTTGAGGGGTGATAAACACCCAGCCCCCATTCGACGATAACGCCAACGCTCCGTCGCGCCCGGCCCAGGCGTTCACCGCACCCGAAGCCACGGACCACACCAGCCCATCTGCAACCCCCGCCGGCGGCGTGGTTTCACCGTCCGACTGGATCACCAATTGTGCCATACCATCAAGCCGCGTCAGCGCCTCGTTGACCGTGACATGCTTTTGGGCCTGTGCCGCCTGAACCAGCGGCAATGCCAGATTTGAGGTCTCAGTCATGTAGTTCAATCCTTTCAAAAGAGCCCGGCCCAAACCGGTCTGACACTTGCGCAACCCCCACAGTGTAATGTCCCAATACCCCGTCAACCGCACGCAATCCGGCGGGATACACCCAGTTGGGCGCATTCAGTGTGACCTCGCGCAGCACCGCATCATTGGCATCATAAACACGCAAGATGTAACTCTCGCGGTCTTCACCCAAGGGCACATCGGCCAGGTCCCAACTGTCTCCCTCGATCCGTGTGCGCCGCGTCCAGGACAGGGCCAGATCGCCTGCCGCATCCTTGAGACCACGCAAATGCACTGGCGACAAAGGCCTCAGGCCGCGCCCTTCGAACGCATGCGCGGCATAGGTGTACGAACTGTCATCATACCCCCGTTGGGCAGGCCCGATCCGAAAATGCCGGATCAATCCACGCCCGCGCGAGGGCAAGGCGATCTGCTCGACCGCAGCGCTCATGATCACCACATAGCTGCCAATCGGCCAGGTATCTGGGATCTCGGGCTCTGATCCCGCTTGCCCCCTCAATCGCCGCGAAAGCTCATATACACCCGGCTCAACCAAAGTTGCCTCGGCAAATTGGAACAGCTCCCAGGCGCCCGGATCGCCGGTGCCAATGGCAGCCAGATTTCCCCCCCGTAACAACTGCGCCTCGGTCACATTTGACAGATCACCAGCCCCGTCCAGCCGAACCCGCAAAGCCGGCCCCTTGTCATAAAACCCTGGCGCCGCACGCGCCAAAACCGTTTCTGTCACACCAACAATGGCAGGGGCTCCAACGCTGTGATCCAACGCGTAATCGCTGTCATCAACTGCGCCATAGACCGAAACAGAGCCCGGCCACGGTTGTGCTGCCACCGCTATATATGGCGCATGAGGCAGCTCATCTCCGCTGATGAGCGGTAAATCCAAAAAGAACGGCGCAACCGGGACAGGTGGGACAAAGGCCTTCACTCGGCTGACCGTTTCGACCGCATCCGAAGCGATCAAGAGCCCCGGCTCGATCCGCACCGCCTCGGCCAATCGGGCGCCACGATCCTCAATACGGTCAATCCGGTACAGAGCATCATCTCCCGCGATTTGGATCACTGAGCCCGGCTCGACATCTGTCCGCGACGGCGGCAGCGCGAATTTTGCGCTGTCACGCGCGACCCGAGATTCGGCCAACCAGCGTTCCGCCATGGCCTGGCCCTCACTGGGCAACAAAGCCATCGCCAAATCGGTTTGCGCCGCACCGCGCGACACCTCTCCTGGAAAAATTGCTTCGGACGCGCGAGTCTCATAGTCTGAGCTGCTGTCAACAAAATTGACCCGCACGCGGCCAGCCGTTTCGGCAGCCGGCGCACGCGTGCGCGTGACGTCGCCTTCAACATCCGAGACGACGGCCATCGTGTCTTGTGCAAGCACCATCGCAGGCTTGGCGCGCCGTGTTGCGAAATCCAGCACACCACCTTTTTCGACCACATCAAGGCCATGAGCCATCATCAAAGGCTGTAAAGCCGCCCGACCCGAAGTGACCTCGGACTGAGCATACCCACGCACGCTGCCATACAGCTCAGACGTGCGAAGGGCCGTGACCCCGTTGCGCGCACAGATCTCGGACACCACAGCCCCCAGATCCTGCGCCGAGGTCCGCCCGTTCAGCCAATGACCCGCGCCATGATTGCCACCGTCGCGCCACAGCGACGTGTTGTTGGGAAATGCGGGCCAGGGCCGCGCATCCCAGGCCCAAACATGGGTCTTTCCCACGTCAATCATCGGCGCGTCATACACAGACGAGACGGGATTATGCGTCTCATCCGCCCAATAATCCAACACCGCATGTAGATATTGCGCCTGTATCAGATCATCACGTTTGCCGTTGGAATAATGCGGCAGCGCTGATTCTGATGACAACAGGTCGATAAATTTGTTGGGCTGATTGGTCGCCTTATCCGTTGCCGCGCAGCCCACTTCAGTAAACCAGACCGGTTTGCTTTGCGGCACCCAATCGGTTGGGGCCATATCACGCACGCCGCCGATCCGGTTGTGATGCGCATTCTGCCACCAGTTGCGGATATCCTTATATCGGTAGATCCAGTCCTCACCATGTGCAAGATCCTCGATCGGGGTGCGCTTTTGTGCATCGCGCGCCGCCTGGTCGGTGTAATACCATGCGTACCCTTCGCCACCTTCCACATTGTCCTTTAAATAGGTCGGATTGTAGATTGATCCGGCACTTGCATCGGCATGCTCGAGACCTTCGCGCCAATCCGACAAGGGCATGTAATTGTCGATTCCGATGAAATCTATCGTCTCACTGGACCATAACGGATCAAGGTGAAAATAGATGTCGCCTGAGCCATCTTGTGGGTGATAGCCGAAATACTCCGACCAATCCGCCGCATACCCGATTTTTGCATCAGGCAGCAGGGCGCGGACCTCAGCAGCCAATGCGATCAAAGCCGTCACAGCCGGAAAGCTGTGTCCAACGCCACGGATCTGCGTCAGCCCCCGCATTTCGGATCCGATCACAAAGGCCTCGACCCCGCCGGCGGCCGCGGCCAACGCCGCATTGTGCAAGATGAAACGTCGAAATCCCCACTCACTGGGGCCGGTATAGCTGACCACACCATTACCCAGCGTAAAGTCAGACGCCGAAGCCTCGCCAAAAAAGCTTGCGACTTCGGCTTCAGCCCCGGCTGTGCCATCGGGCGAGTTTACCTGCCCGGGGGCCTTTGAGGTCGTGATCCTCCCACGCCAAGGCATCACCGGCTGCGAAACGGCGTTGCTGTAAGGATCAGACAAGCCATTCTCGGCAATTTGATCCATCAAAAGAAAGGGATAAAACGTGACCTCCTGGCCCGCATTTTGCAAAGCATGGATGGCCTGAACGACAGATTGATCTGTCGGGGTCCCCCCATAAATCGGGCGTGATGCGGCATCGCGCGCAATCACCTCGGCTGTGCTCCGGCTCAGCCCTGCCACGGTCCAGGGCATCCCAACGCCGTCAAATTCAGCCTGTTCAACCTTGGGTTTCACCTGACAGCGGCCACAGCGCAAATCGTCGCCAAACCAGCTGACCACCAACAAGCCAGACCCACATCCAGGCAGCTCTTCGGTCAATTGCTCCAGCGAGACCGCAAAATCAGCCTTCCCCGCAGGGGTGTTGACATTCGACGATACATTTTGCCCAAGCCCGTGAGAATAATGCACCGGCGTTGTTGCCAGGGCATATTCACCAGTTCCAGGGATCACCGCAACACCAGGAATTTTCGCCTGTAAAGGCGCCTCAGCGCCACCTTGTGCGGGACGAATAACCTCAAAATTGAACTGCGGCAGACGGTTTCCGAACCGACCCAGCTCTAGGTCCTCGAACACAACATAAGCCAAACCACGATAGGCCGGTACCTGGCCCGCTCCTTCGACGGCCTCGATCTTGGGATCCGGCAATTGATCCGCCGAGCCGGTATAAACCCGCATATTGAAGTCATCTTTACTGACTTCGACCCCATCCGCCCAGATCCGTCCCACACGGGTGATCTCGCCCTCGCACAAGGCCAGCGCCAGACTGACCGTATAGGAATGGGTGGTGGTGGTCACCACTGGGCTGGGTGCTCGACGCGCACCACCGCCCTTGCCACCACCGCCGCCGCCACCGCCTGTGGTCGACGTCGTGGTATGCTCTTGGAAACGAGACGACCAGATCGCTTGCGACCCAACGCGCATCGCCCCCCACACCAAGGGAACCGCGGCACCTTCGCTGGCGCCTGCCAAACGGAATCGGTCGATCTGACCGGTCTCAACCACCTGACTGCCAGCCCCCAATACCCGCTGGTCCATGTCGATCATACGACCCACTGTCGCGCCGATCGCACGTCCAATCACGGTCGATGTCAGCCCCATGAAACTGCCGCCAACGGCAGATCCAACCGAGGCCCCGACGGCCGATAATACTATTGTCGCCATCTCAGTATTCCTCTATCGGCCTGCCGAGACCGCGTCTCATCAGCCCATTATTTTGCTACAAAACAGAAATTTATCTCTCGACACTCACCTAGAGCGGGAAGCGAAACCGTGCGGTGATCCGGCGCTCCCAAGGTCGCGACAGCGCATTTTCGACCACGCCGTGTCCAGAATACGCATGAATAAAATAGACCGGATTTTCTGTTGACTGAATCCCAAGATGCTTGGCAACGCTGCCTGTGCGCATCCGAAACAACAGCACATCCCCAAGGCGCGCGTCGGCCAAAGCCACCGGTTGCAAATGCCGGGCCGCAGCCTGCCACAAAACTTCGGTCTGCTGCGGTTCATCCCAATCGGCGGAATAGGCAGGCACGGCCTCGGGCTCGCCACCATAGACGTCGCGCCACACCCCACGCAACAGCCCCAAGCAATCCGTCCCCGCCCCTTTGACGCTGGCCTGATGGACATAGGGCGTGCCCAGCCAGCCGCGCGCCGCCGCTACAATCTGCCCGCTCATGACAATGATCCACCGTCGTTGACGCCAGATTTGACCGGATAACTCATCAGCCAATCTTCGCCCGGAATATGAGGGAACCCTTGGAAATTCAGCAGATTTTGGAACTTCAAACGACAGGTTTCCATTCGCTTGTCGCATCCCGCTTCCAATCGCACCTGATCACCCGGCGCCACCGCAAGGCGCAGCCCTTGCCACAGCTCAATTTCACGTCCGTCTTCCAACCAACGATCATTCTTGATGATGCCAACAAGCCCCTGAGCAGCACCGCTCAGCACCTCCAGTCGGCCCCGTTCAAACCACCGCAGGTCATAATCGACCAATGGTGCGAACCGCAGCACCCGCGCCTCTTTCGCGCTGACGACAGAGGCCTCAACACGAAAGCCAGGTGTGTCGAGATTAAACCGGCATTGCGTATCTCCCAAGACCGCCGAACACGGCTTTTGGAACACCCGACCCTGCGGCTGGCTCAGCGCCTCGGTTCCCCCGCGCAGCTCGGCCTGAAACGCGCCAGCCCCTTCGACGATCTCGCCCAACGTGCCGCGAAATATAACGCGCCGTTGAACCAACTCGGCCCAATTCACCTGCCAAATCACGATCTCTGCGCCATCATAGCGACCAGCCCGGATATCGTCTGCTTTGATCGCGGCATGGCTGAGAACGCCCAGCGCTTCGGTGTTATCGACTGCCAGGCCGTTCTTGGCCTCCAGCGCCTGGGCCGTCATGCCACCGTCCGCCACGAAACGCACCCCTTCAAATTCCAGGTTCCGGTCATGATCGGTGAAGCCAAGCACCAGCCCGTCGCTGCGCGTCAAGGCCCAGCAGGCACACACCGTCGTATGGCCCGATTTGAGATGCGCGAGAAGCCCTTGATCGCTCATACCCGCACCTCGATCACAGGCACCGCGGGCATATCGCCCGCCTGAAATGATGCGACGGATGTCTGGATCCGGTCGGTGTCAAACCGCACCGGGACATCAAACTCGAATCCAGCATGGATCGGCACACCAATCGCCGGGGCCACATTCAACGTCACAGTCCCCTCTTCGGTGTCGACGGTATAATGCACATCCTCAGCCAATGCGATCCGGTCGACGCCCAGCTTGACGGATCCCGCGACCGGTTTGGTGATCGGACGGGCATAGCCTTGCGGCCCTGAGCGGTACATCTTCACCAGCTGAAACGTCACCGTTTTGCCGTCACCAAGTGCAATCTCCTGGTCCTCAAAACTTGCATCACGCGAGGGTGGACACGACTTATAGTCGGACCAATCTTTCCAACGAAACGCGTTCAACTGTCCTTGGCGGGCCTCAAAGAACGCCACCAGCTGCTCGATATCATCCAAGCTGCGCAAGCCCACGCCCGCATCATATCGCCGCCGCGCATGGGCCCAAGGCGAGTTGCGCTCTTCATAGCCATTGGCCAGCGTCACCACCTCGGTCCGCCGCTCTGGCCCGCCCACGGAGCCAAAGCTCAGATTGGCGGGAAATCGTACTTCATGAAAGGCCATATCCGTTCCTTTTCAGCTGCCGAGAGGGACTAGCGGTTGCGTGAACCACGCGCGAGCGCACGGTTCATTTCAGCCGCCACTTGGGTTTTGGAGCGTCTGAAACTCTCCGCATCCGGCGTCGAAATATTCATCACCACCGACACCGAGCGCCCCCCGCCCGAGGCCGCGACCCCAAGTTTGCCGTCCGCACCCCGCGTCAGCGGCATGATCGCCTCTGGTCCGGCCTCGCCCATCAGGCCAGTCGCTCCGCGCATCGGAAAATAGGTCGGGCTGGTCACAACGCCGCCCTTGGCGAACGGCATCACCCGGCCTTGGGAAAAATGACCACCCTCCGCAAATGGCAAAATCGCCCCGGCCAGGCCATTGATCCCCTCGGCAATCGCGCCACCAAACGCGTTTTGTACCGGCTTCATCGCGGTGTTATACGCCGCATCCGACATCGCGCGTGCAACATCTCGCAGCGCATCTGACAGCTTGGCGCCATCAAAGACAACATCGTCGAACGCGCCTCGCAAACCCGTCCCGATACTGCGCGACATGTTCGAGACCTCACGCCCCGTATACAGCATCTGATCTTTCATCCGAGCCAGTTCACTGTCAAAAGCCGCCGTCATCGAGGCCGCCTCGTTCAGTGTGACCTCCAGACCGCCAACGCGATCCTCCAGCCCTTCCAGACTGTCCAATGTAGCCATCCGCCGCCCTCCTTTAAGTCTTCAAAAATTCGCTGTGAGACGGGCGCAGATTGGGCCCATCATCTGGAAACTGCGCTGCCAGCTCTTCCAGTCGCGCGCGCCCCAGAGGCCCGTCCCCTCCCTGATCCGCCCCCAGCATCACCAACAGCTCAGCCGGGGTCAGCGCCCAGAATTCATCCGGGCGCAACCCCAAGCCCCGAAGGCCGACCCGCATAAGACCAGGCCAATCCATAATCGTACTCATGGGACCACAACCGCGAAGGCACGCGCCAAAAGTTCTGCCGCAGCGCGGGCCGCCTCGATCGGCCCACCATCGATGTCGGCCTTGGCCAGCTCGGTCGCCGAGCCCTCCCAGCCCCCCCCGTGCAACCCCGCCGCAAGCAACAACAACACATCACGCGCGCCATAGCCGCCCGCCTCGAAGCGATCGACCAGGTCCACCAGCGAGCTGGTCTGCAACTCCGCCTCCAACTCAGCCAATGCACCCAAAGTCAACTTCATCCCATAGCGGATGCCATCGACCACCAACGCCACTTCACCTGCATAGGGGTTTGCCATTTTTATGACCTTACAATGCGTTAAAGGATAACTGTCCTGCTGACGCCAAAGACAATTCATAGGTGGCCTCGCCATTATGGCTGCCAGAATACTCAATTGCAGTGATCATGAACTTGCCCTCAACAATGCCAAAATCTGGAATGATCACCTGGAATTCGGGCACTTCGCCATCAAAGAAAATCTGTCGGGCGCGCTCGTCAGTGCCCGCATCGCGGAAAACACCCGAGCCCGACAGGCTCGCGGACTTCACGCCTGCCCCTCCCAAAAGTTCACGCCAGCCGCCGGCGGATTCTAAGGACGTCACATCGACAGACTCGGCGTTAAAGCTCAGTCGCGTGGCCCGCAGCCCGGCGATGGTTTCGAATTGGCCCGCACCCGTCAGATCCAGCTTGATCAGCAAGTCTTTGCCCTTTTGCACGCTCATGGCGGCCTCCTATTATCGTGAAAATTTCAGAAATCGTCCGTGAGCGCCCGAAAACGCAAATCAACCTGCCGCTGTGCACCACCATCCAACCGTCGCGCAGTTGCCTTGCGCAGCCACAAACCGGCCAATGTGCCGCGCGACAAGATCAAAGACGCGTCAAGCAGCAGATCCGAGATCGCAACCCCAACGCCCTTGGCCGTCGCAAAACCCGGCGCCGAGGACACCACGGAAATCGTAAAGTCATGCTGCGCCCCGGCCCCGGCACTGTCGCCGGTGCTGGTGACATCTTCACCGCCCAAAACCACGTAAGTCTCGGGCAGAACACCGGCTGGCAGCGCATCATAGACCGGGACCGTGATGCTGACATCAGCAGATAGCTTGGTAAACACGGCCTCTTGAAGCGCGGCGGCTACACCGTAACTCATGTCGGGACCTCCTCTTGCGCATAGCAGGTCAGGAACCGACCCGTCGGATCCGCTTCGGCCACCGCCAGAATTGAAAACAACCGATGTCCTTCGCGAAACCGTTGATCAGGTCGCGGGCGGCTGGGCGCACCAACCGGCGCAGCGCGCACCGTGATCCGGTACGACGCCTGACCGACAATCGTCTGACCTTGCCGTGCCCCGCGACCCGACCGCAGCCGAACATCAGCCCACAAGGTTCCTTTGGCGATCCAGGTGGTGCTGAAGCCACCTGCGCCATCCGGGATCTCGATGCGCTGCTGCAGCTCCAACGACCGGTTCAGCACCGGCATCAACACACCGCTCATCCGGCCTGTCCCAGCGTCAACCGGGTCGCGCGGAACTCCGACAATAGCGCATTGACAGTCGGCGTCAGGACATCTCCCCCCTCGACAGCCCGACCTTCATACAAACCCGCTGCAACCATGATGACGGCCTGGCGCAGCCCTGCAGGGACCGCGTTCCAGGCCGCGCCGTAGCCAGCGACCAAATCAATCTCAACCCGTCCATAGGCAGGCACCGGCGGCAGCGCACCAATCGCCTCGAGGCTTGCCCGGTGGCGGCCCTGGATCAGCCGGTATACCGCAGGCGATACCAGTTCGACCTCATCGTCTTTATCCAGGATCCGCACCTGATCGAGGGTCACGATCGGACATATTGGCAACCGCTCGGCATAGCGGTCATACCACCCATGCAATGTCACGCGAAATCGACGCGCCAGAACCGCTTTGCCGGTGCGCGCCTCGACCAGTGCCAAACCGGCACGCAAACAAGCCACCAGCAATCCGTCTTGCAAATTTTCATCATCAAACCCGGTGCCCAGCCGCAAATGCTCGCGCAGCGCAGCAATGGGCAGGGCGGCCTCGGCCACTGGGGTTACTTCGGTCAACATGCGCTGAACTCCTAACCGCTCCGTCGGGAAACTATGTGGTGAAAAAAGGACGCGCGCGCCTGCCCCGCTCGGACGGAGGGAAGCAGCTAGACAGCGCAGGCAGGGATTTCTCCCGACTGCACGCGCCCTGGCAGTCCCGGCCCAACTGGGCCAGAACCACGTTCCAATGGCTTAGGATACCGCGAAATTCAGGGCCTTGATCGCAGCAAAATCCGACACATCACCCCCAACGCGCTTGGTGGCATAGAACAACACATGCGGCTTGGCCGAGAACGGATCGCGCAACACCCGCAGGTCCGGACGCTCGGCAATCGTGTATCCGGCAGTGAAATCGCCAAATAAGATCGCGGCTGTGTTGGATGCGATGTCAGGCATATCCTCAGACACCATCACCGGATAGCCCAGCAGACGCGCCGGTTCGCCCGCGCTCAGCCCGTCAGACCACAAGAAGCGGCCATCGGCGTCCTTGATCTTGCGCACCACACCAGCGGTCTTCGAATTCATCACGAAGGTTGCATTGGCCCGATACCGCGCGCCCAAAGCATAGACCAGGTCGACCAATGCATCCGCAGGTGCGCCTGCATTGAACTCGCCATCCACGCCGGTCGTGACGTAGCCAATATTGCCCCAGGTCCAGCTGTCTTCTGCGACCACATTATGCGCCAAAATACCTTTTGGTTTGTCAACACCATCACCACCGATGAACGCCGCAGCTTCGGCGCGGGCAAACTTATTCGCGATGCGATCGGCCAACCAGGCCTCGACGTCAAACGCGCTGTCGTCCAGCAAGCGCTGCGAGGCTTTCGGCAGCGCACTCAGCTCGTGCAGCGGAATGCTGATCCGGTCAATTTGCGGCGTCGCAGTTTCCGTGATCGTGCTCGTTTCCGACGCCCAGCCGGTGCCGATTTCGGTGTGATCAACCAGAACGTCATAAGATGTCGCCTCAACATTCACCACCTGCGCAATCCCGCGCAGCGACGCCATGTTGTGCATCACGGTCTTGACGGTCTCGCTGGTCTGCGGGTCCACCAGATATCCCCCATCGGCGGCAACAGCGCTCGACAACGCCTTTTCTTCCAGCGACAGCCCGCGCAACGCGTCATCATCGCCAGAGCGCAAATACGCCTCAAACGCCTTTTGATGAGGGGCCTCATGGGCAATGGCACCCGACAGTACAGGGCGGTTGGCATTGGTCATGGTTTTACGATCCAGCATGGTCAGTCGCTCTTCTTGCTTTTGAAGTTTGGTTTCAATTTCCGATTGCAGGCCTTTAAATTCCTGCACAAATCCTGCCAAAGCTTGCGTGACGCTCTGGGCAGGGCTCGTTGATTTCCGCTCGACCGAGGGCAAAGCTTCCTCGGCCCGAGAGGTGATCTCGGGTTGGCTCATCTGTGTCTCCTTGATGAGAGTGGTTGAGAGAGGGGTCAGACCTGTCAGCCCCGCCCCGTCAGCGTCAGACGGGCCGCATCAAGCGCCTCCGCCAACTCGTAGAGGCTATCGTCAAGGGCATCGCCCTTGCCACCCAGCCGGGCCTGCGGCAGCATCGGAAACGTCACCACAGACACTTCCCAAAGCTCCAACTCCGACAACAATCGGTGGCCCATTTGATCCTTGCTGGCCTTTACTGTGCGGTATCCGATCGACAGCCCGTCGATTGCGCCCGCCGCGATCAGCGCTGCCGCCTCGCGCCCCTTGGCCACACTGTCGAGCAACCGTCCCTTGACATAAAGGCCCCTGGCATCTTCGCGGATTTCGTCCCACACACCGATCGGTTCACGCGGGTCGTGCTGCCACAGCATCTTGACCTTGCGGCCCGCCTGCGACAGCGCGCTCAGAGAGGCACCATAGGCGCCCGCTTGAACAATGTCGCCGCCCTGATCCTCGGCCCCGAATAAGGACGCATAGCCCTCAATTGCGGTGCCATCTTCGACCCGCACATCCTCGCCGAACCGACAAAACTTATGCTCCAGACCCGTCTCGGGCCCGATCACCGGTCCGCTTTCAAACATCGTCATGGATAGCTCCTTTTCCCGCGCTCAAGGCGCATTCACCAGCAATGATTGCGCCGCCTCGGACAGCACAACACCCGCCACACCGACGATGGTCATCCAAAGCCGCTTTTCCAGCCGTTGAATCAGCGCTTCAAACGAGGCCAACCGGCGCTCCAATGCGATCCAACGCTCGGCCATCACGCGTTCATAAGCTTCCAAAGCATGGAATGGTGGACAGTTCGGTTTGGCGCAGTCAAACGGCTCATATAGAAATCGAGAGCCTGCTCTCGGAAGGCCGCCACTCATGAAGCGTCCCCATTCTCGACCGGCAGACCCAACAAACGGCGTTTCTCGGATCGGCTCAGGAATTCGGCCTTGCCAACGCGGGCCCACAGCGCCTCGCGCTCGGGCGCCAGCGCCGCAACCTGATCCGGATCCGCCGAGATCTTCACCCCTGTCTCATCAAACTGGCCCAGCCAATTGCTCAAGGCTTCGCAGACCTTGCGCGCCAATGGCAACACCGTCAGGCGATAGAACGCCCGATGTGCCTCGGCATAATTGGCATAGGTCGCGTCGCCGGGAATCCCCAGCAACATCGGTGGCACACCAAAGGCTTGCGCAATTTCGCGTGCGGCCGCTTCCTTGGTTTTTTGAAATTCCATATCGCTGGGCGAGAACCCCATTGGTTTCCAGTCCAAACCACCTTCCAGAAGCATCGGACGGCCAGCATTGCGCGCGCCTTGATGATAGCTTTCCATTTCCACCTGCAGCCGGTCGAATTGCTCTTGGTTCATCACGCCATCGACGCCGTTGTAAACAATCGCGCCCGAGGGCCGGGCCGCGTTGTCCAACAGCGCTTTTGACCACCGCGTGGCGGCGTTATGGACATCCATCGCACTGGCCGCCGCCTGCATCGGGCTAAGGCCGTAATGGTCGTCTTGCGGATGAAAGCTCTTGATATGACAGATTGATGGTCGTGGACCTGTGACGTCAAACCGGTGCTTTTTTGCCCCAACCACATAGTCATAGGCCATCGGCCAGCCATCCGGGCCCGGCACGACCTGCATCCGGTCAGCGCGCAGCGCGTGCAGCTCGACTGGCCCGCCAATCTCGCCTGCGACCGCCTCGATATAGCCGTTGCCCGTCAGCAGAAGCTGGGCGTAAACCGCTTCCAGAAGATCACTTTGACCCTGCGCCTGGTTGGGCCGCGCCAATAGATCCAGCACCGGATGCGTGTCAAATCGCTGGCCGTCATTCTGCGCCACAAGCGCCAATGATGCAGCGGCTTCCGCGATCATCTTGACCGCCCGAAATCCCACAGGATTGCCCGCAAACCCGTTGCGTGTCAGGCTCACGGCATCACGTGGTGTCCACGCCACGCGGCGGCCCGTTGACCCCATCGAGACCACCCGCCCCGTCGCACTGGCCTTGGCCTCTGGTGCCTCTACAGGCTCGGCTCGAAATAGATTGAACACCATAAAGATGCCCCCTTGTTCTGACAGGTTCATATCGCCGGGCAGCCCAAGACAGACTGCAAAATGCAGCCCCCTCTGACCATCCTAACGCGTTGTAAAGTTTATAAAATACGCAAACTTGGCGTCGATTTCGGCGCGATCATCAGCGCATTCAAAGCCCAAACCAAAGCATCCACCCGGTCTGGCGATCCGCCCCCCTGATAGCCTTGAACAGACATCTTGCACATTTGGTCTTCCAGCGTGCCAAATCGCTTGGCGTGATGCACGCGACCTTGTTCATAAAGAGCCGCAACGGGCTCGGCCCGCATCGATTTACCGGTCGAGGCGCGAACCTTTGTGACCGGCAATAACGCATCCACCTGGCGCAACAGCTCTTCGATCAGATCCCCACCCTGGTTCACTTCCGCAATCACCCGGTCAGCCTTCCAACGATCTGCAAGCCGTACGACCTGCTCGGCCCATATCCGCGGCGAAACCCCCTGCAGGGTCCCATCCTCCAGCACATAAGCCGTCCAGTCGCGCCGTTCGGGCGCATAGACAACCCCCGCCACAACGATCCCGCAGGCATCACTTTTCGCATGTCCCGTCACTGGCGGGTCAACGGCAACCACAACGCGGTCGAGCTTGGGCAACTTGTCCACCCGACCTTCGTCTAAGACTTTATAGGACCACAAAGCGCCGTCAATTTCGTCGAGCAACTCGCCATCCAATTCCTGGCGCCCCAGCGCAGTCCCTGCATAGCGCGCCCGCACCTCGGCCAGAAAAGACTGGGCCAGGTAGGCCGCGTTGGCCTCCGTGGCCGCATGAGTCATCACTGTGGTATCGCGCTTGATCAGCTCCTTGATCAAGGGGATGGGCTGCGGCGTCGTCGTCACCACTTGCCTTGGCAAATCCCCCAACCGCAGGGCAAATTGCAACATGTCCCAAGCCTCTTGCGCTTTGGGCCATTTGGCCAATTCGTCGACCCAAGCGGCATCGAATTGCGGACCGCGCAAGGCTTGCGCATCATGGCTCGAAAACAGCTGTGCCACCGCGCCATTGGGCCAAATCAGTTGACGCCGCGATGCAATCCAGTTCGGCACTCTATCGGGCGGTGTCACTGCCATAATCCCGCTTTGCCCGAACACCATGACATCGCGTGCCTGATCATAGGTTTCACCGACCAGCGCGATCCTGTGGGCCCGACCGGGATCGAGGGGTCCTGACCCCTCGACCCGCGACCGGACCCACTCGGCGCCAGCGCGAGTCTTTCCCGCGCCGCGACCGCCCAATATCACCCAGCTGCGCCAATCGCCCTCTGGCGGAAGCTGGTGCTCAAACGCCCATGCCTCCCATAGATAAGGCAACGCGGCCAATGCGTTCGGGCTCAGCTCATCCAAAAAGGCTTTAAGTTCCTCTGGCGTTACGCAAGCAAGCAAGCCTGCACTCAATTTCAGCTCGGGCCCCGTCAAGGTCGAGAGCCTGGCCACCGACGGCACCGCTGCGTTTTCTGTTGAGGTCATCGAGTTTCTCCCCCTCTTTCAAAACGAGCACCTGCATGGCGCGCATATCGTCCATGCGTTTCTTGATCCCAGCATCCATTTCATGCGTGTTCTCAAGGGCGTGAGCCGCCTTTTCCAAGGCGGTATAGAGATGATCCAAGATATCTTCTGCCCGCTGTACACGGATCCCCTGCTGCGATTCCAGGGTGTCTACTAGGACTGGTTTGTGTGTCATACGGAAGTCCTGCCTCTGGCTTTTCCGTACGAGAGAAAAAGACACAAAAAAACGACCCAACCTTTTCGGCTCGGTCGTCTCTTTTTTGCCCACTTCTTCTAGCTTGACACAAGGTATACCCTAAGGCGTTCGCTATGTCAAGAACTAAACCTTAGGTTGTATCTCTTTTTTGATCGCACCGGCACGGCAATCAATTGCGATTACGTTCAATCTCGCGCCATTTTGCAACATTGCGGTTGTGCTCAGCCAAGGTCACTGCAAACGCATGCCCGCCCGTGCCATCGGCAACAAAAAAGATATAAGGTGTCTCGTCTGGGTTCAGCGCCGCTTCGATTGCGGCGCGTCCTGGATTGGCGATGGGCGTGGGCGGCATTCCATCAATGACGTAAGTGTTCCAAGGGGTTGCACGTCGCAGCTCAGACCTGCGCAAGCCGCGTCCTAACGCACCTTGACCCAAGGTGATGCCGTAAATCACCGTCGGATCCGTTTGCAACCGAATGCCACGGCGCAGGCGGTTTACAAACACGCTGGCCACCTGACCGCGCTCGTCTGCGACACTGGTTTCTTTCTCGATAATCGAGGCCATGATCAGCGCCTCGTCAGGCGTGCTGTATGGCAGATCCGGCGCCTTGTTCGCCCATAACGCCGCCAATGTGATTTGTTGGGCTTCGGCCATGCGACGAATCACATCTGCCCGAGTCGCTCCCCTGGCGACCTCATATGTATCGGGCGCCAAGGTCCCTTCGGCCGGAATGTCGTCAGGCAGCTCACCGCTCAGAAAGTCCGCGTCTTTCAAGGCCTCAACGATGTTCCAGCTGGTCACCCCTTCCGCCACCGTCAAGCGATAGGCGATTGGAACGTTGCTTTCGACCAGCTCGGCATAGCTCTCGAGGATGCCATCGGCATATTTGAACTTGGCGATCTCGATTAAGCCGTCACCCGCAATCCGCTCACGCAGGCGCATTTCGGCGCCAAATTCGCTGATCGTATATTGCGCGACATAGCGGAAGACCGGGGCGGCCGCTTGTGTCACAATGTCCAGGATCTCGGCCATCGATGCCCCGACCGGAAGTTCATAATTGTTGAACTTCAGATCCTCAGCTTTGCCGCTATACCGCGCCCCAAGCCGAAAGATCCGCGCATCGCTCACCGCCCCGGCCTGTTCAAGCGCCGTGGCGACCCGGGTCAGGCTCGCACCGCGCGGCACTTCAAAAAAAAGGGTTTCCTGCAGCGGTCCAGGCGCGCGAAAAGCGTTCTGGCCCCAAGCGATCAGACCAATCCCCATCACCAAGATGACAATCCCAAGTGTCAGCGCATTGGATGCAAAATGCTTCCACATCACTCCGTTACCTTCCCAAGCACAAGCGAAGCATTGGTGCCGCCAAACCCGAACGAGTTGGACAAGGCCACGTTGATCTCACGCTTGACCGGCGCATTCGGAGCCAAATCCAGCTTGGTATCCACCGCAGGCGTGTCCAGATTGATCGTCGGCGGCGCAATCTGATCCCGGATCGCGAGAATTGAAAAGATCGCCTCGATCGCACCAGCAGCCCCCAGCAGATGCCCGGTTGCCGATTTGGTCGACGACATCGTCGCTTTGCCTGCGGCCTGCCCCATCATGCGTTCGACGGCGCTCAATTCAATTGTGTCAGCCATCGTGCTGGTGCCATGGGCATTGATGTAATCAATATCGCTTGGTTGCAGGCCAGCGCGGTTCAGCGCGGCTCGCATCGCGCGCTCAGCCCCGTCGCCATCTTCGGCAGGTGCGGTGATATGGTACGCATCGCCCGACATGCCGTAGCCCAGAACCTCAGCATAGATCTTCGCACCGCGGGCCTTGGCGTGGGCATAGTCCTCCAAGACAACGCAGCCCGCACCCTCGCCCATCACAAACCCGTCACGATCGGCATCATAAGGCCTGCTGGCGGTCTTGGGCGTGTCGCCCCGTTTGGTGCTCAGCGCCTTGCACGCATTGAACCCGGCAATACCAATCTCCGATATCGGGCTCTCAGCGCCGCCGGCAACCATCACATCCGCGTCGCCCCACTGGATCATCCGGGCGGCATCGCCAATGGCATGTGCGCCGGTCGAGCACGCCGTCACCACCGCGTGGTTCGGGCCCTTAAAGCCAAACCGAATGCTAACCTGTCCGCTGACAAGATTGATCAAAGCGCTGGGAATAAAAAACGGAGACACCCGACGCGGTCCGCGCTCTTTCAGCAAGATCGCCGTATCCGCGATCGCCGACAAGCCGCCAATACCCGATCCAATCATCACGCCGGTGCGGTTTTGATCCCCCGCATCTGTGGGCATCCAGCCAGAATCGCGCACCGCTTGATCGGCAGCGGCCATTCCGTACAAAATGAACTCATCGACTTTGCGCTGCTCTTTCGGCGCGAGCCAATCATCTGGATTGAAGGTCCCGTCTGAGCCGTCGCCGCGCGGGACCTCGCAGGCATAAGTGGTCGCCAGATGACTTGCATCAAACCGAGTAATGGGACCTGCACCAGACGCGCCATCCAGCAGCCGAGCCCATGTCTGCTCAACCCCGCTTGCCAACGGTGTGACCATTCCCAATCCGGTAACGACAACCCGACGCATGCCCATTTCCCCTTCACTGCTCACTTCATTTGATTTGCGGTTGCGGTCTGATACACGCCCCCTGCCCCTTCGAGCAAGGGCAAGCGCTGCTCGCAGCGGCCGTGACACACGCTTTGCGCGCAAGTCTTGCACCGTCTGGACCGGTTTGCAGCGGTCTTTCCAACCAAGGCGTCAGTAAAGCCTCAAGTTCAGGCCGGAACGAAAAACAAAACAACGGCGGCCCGATGATGGACCGCCGCTCAAAAACACCAAGGGCGTCGGGATTAAGACGCTTCCGTGATAAATTTCACTGCGTCACCAAATGTTTGGATCGTCTCGGCAGCATCGTCAGGGATCTCGATCGAGAACTCTTCTTCAAACGCCATGACCAGCTCAACTGTGTCCAGGCTGTCTGCGCCCAAATCGTCGATAAATGAGGCGCTTTCGGCCACTTTATCCTCGTCCACGCCGAGATGCTCCACAACGATTTTCTTCACGCGCTCTGCGATGTCGCTCATAATTTTGTCCTCATCATTAGGTGGGCCGCTCAGCCCAGATTTCACCATGCCCTGTCCGGCGGATTGCCCACCCCAGACAAAAATCAGGTCCCGAGCACCGAGCGGCGCCAGTCTGAATCTGCGCCGCCTATAGCAGATAGAACGACAAAGGCAACGTGTAACAAGCGCAAAAGGACCAGGATATTCTGGCAGAACGGTTGACGCTGCAAAACCAGCTTGGCAAGACATGGGCCGTAATTTTCGGACAAGGATGACCCAGTGGATGCGTTTTTAAACCAGATCCAACCCTATCTTGACCAGGTCCAGGTCGCTGCAATCGGCTTGTTCGAAGCCGCGCGCGCCGATCCGACAACAACCGCTGCATTTGCAGCCGTCTTTTTGCTGTTGGTTTTTTTACGCCGCCGGCGCCGCCGACAGGCCCAGATCGCTGAGCCAGCCGCCGCCCGCCGCGCCGATTCCGCAAAGGCACCACCTACGCCCACCGCCGATGCAACGCCCGCCGCGCCAGCATCGACAACACAGGCCGTGGTGAGCGAACCAAACCCCAGTCCCGAAACGAAGACCCCCCCGGGTCCAAAACCGCACCGGCAAGCTGCGTCCGAGCGTCCTGCTGGGCCGCAGGCAGCAGACGCCTCGGCCGCGCGCCCCGCACCATTGGTTCTCACAACCCAAGAGCCGCCGCGCGACGCCAGTTCCGCGACTTCAGACGCCAAGACAGAATCCACCGATGAGGCACAAACCGCACAGGCCCCAAAACGCGCCGCAACCGGACCGGAGGTGATCCAAGCGCTCCGCACCATCGTTCGCGCCAGCGAAACGGATCACGTCGTCAAACAAGACGTGCCTCTCGGCGACATTCTGACTGCCACGCACGATGTGTCTGACACGGACCTCGCCAAGACAATCAATTTCGGCATATTCAGTCCTGAGGGAACCTTGGTCGCAGTTGTTGAAGATTACACCGACACGCCAAAAGGGGCCAAGCCCAACCGCGACCCTGTCAAACGCGCACTCTTGCGCAAGGCCGGGATCCCTGTCACGGAGCTGTTGGCGGGCTATACCCAAAACCAGCTGGCAGCTCATTTGAACAAATTGATGCGCCGCACCTGAACAAACCGACCGCCACAGGCCGAGTGCGGATCGCGCTCGGTTTGGCCCCGAACGGTGCGCAGTCTATCAGATGTTAAGCAAGGGCTTGTACCTTACGACACGCCCAGTGGTTTCACGATCTCAGCATGCTAAAGCCACCATGACATGTGAGATGTTACGACAAATGCCAAAATAAAAAGGGCGCGTCGGGTTGAACGCGACCTTGCGAATTTTAACACTGGATCATCGCGGCGCTACACCATCGCC
>JBELMC010000031.1:0-28535 GCA_042096155.1 Dinoroseobacter sp. | reverse complement strand
GAAATCCTCCTCAATCAAATCGCCAAATCTGTCCCAAAGGCGCTGACGTTAGACACCAGCCTTGTAACCGGGCCAGCTTGCCGTGCCCGCCACCATTGCCCTGGGCACGCGGCTCCAGCCCACCCGTCTCGCGTTTAAGAATGACCATGTCATTCGCGAGCTTCACCGAAACTCGAAACCGCGCGGCCGCAGACCGATGCGAATGGCCCTCTTCAACAAATGCGACAACACGCTCTTGAAGTTCTAAACAAAGTGGCTTGCCCATCTCGAACCCCCATATCTGCCGTGCCGACAGGGAAGCACAGATCAGAGCTCATCGGAATCCTGAATCAAAAACGCCGCAATACGCTCTAACTGGGCCAAGACCCGGATTTTTTGAGTATAAGGTGCAATTTTACAGGACGGTCCGACCAAGACCACCCGGCCAGATGAAGTGTTACCGAGATTGTGGGCGAAAAACAGCGTCGAATTTTTGCGCGGTCGGTGGCAGCGATATATTCAGGGTTCTGGTTTGTGCGCCGGTAACAGTGAAATGCAGTTTCAAAGAGTTTTGGGGTGCAAGCTCGCCCAACCGGTCTGGCCACTCTATCAAACAGATTGCATCTTGCAGTGCCTCGTCAAGACCCAGATCAATCACTTCGTCAGAGTGACTGAGACGGTATAGATCGACATGCCAGATCTCGGCATCGCTGAGCTCATAGATCTGGATCAACGTGAAACTTGGGGATGGTACATCCTCTAGAATGGATAGCCGGGACTGTATCAAGGCCCGTGCAAACAGTGTTTTGCCAGCGCCAATCTCTCCACTCAACAAAACGATGTCGCCGGGAACGAGAAGAGGGGCTAAAGCGCGCGCGAGAGTGCAAGTCTGTTCTGGCGAGCGAAGCGGTATCGAGAATGACTGAGATACATTTGTAGACATATCTGCAGTTTAGCGTGACCGGACCCAGTCCGAAACCACATCATGCGATCGCGGCCAAGTCGTTTGGATGCCGGTGGAACACAGGCAATGGATCCGGTCGTGAAAACGCGACCAGCGTCGCTCCGCCGGACAATGGGATGATACGGCATCCTAAGAGCGCCCCATCAGTGAGACGTACGTTGTCGGCCCATCCCTCACGTGGTGACATAACACCGACGAAATCTCGGATTTCGCCCCAAAGCGGGGCGGGCTGGGTCTGGTTTTGCCAATGACGGCTTGCGTCCAAAATTGAGGGCAAATCGAGGCCATCCTCCTCTGGCAGACCCCAAAGGTCTAGATAAGCCTTGTTGGCCATCAACTGCAGGCCGCTTGTTGCAAAAACGACGATTGCATCATCCAAGGCATCAATCACCGATTGACTCAGCTCCAGCTCCGAACGGAAGCGCCGGGTTAGAGTGACTTCATCGCTGATATCTTCGATCATTAAGGCAATGCCGCCGTCATGGTGGGGGCGGGCGCTCACCCGGTAGACCTGGCCGTCAGGCAGTGTCCAAGTTTCTTCGAAAAGACCTTGGGTCGGCACATTTTCCATTGCTGTGATGCGGTCGCGCCAATCTTTATAGTCACGCGGTTCGGGCAACATGCTTCGGTCACGCAAGCGGTCAAATATCGCACCCAGCGAGGGTCTGGTCACCATCCATTCAGGCTCAAGTTGGGTCAGATCCACGAAGGCGGGGTTAAACATGATCAGTTGACGTCTTTTGTCAAAGATCGCGAGCCCAGTTTTTAAATGCGCGAAAGTGCCCGTCAGGGTTTGCAAGAACGAGCGCAGGGATTCCTCTGCTTTGATCGTTGCATCTATAGGTGTTGCGGTCATCAATGTGCCATCTTGCAGAACCTCTGTGGTCACTTCGTACCAAAGTCGCGTCTTGTCTTTCAGCTCAATTGATCCGCGTCGCTTGGCCGGCGGTGTCGAAAGGCTTGCGGGAATAAGATCGGCGAACAAATCTGGCACTGGCCATTTTCGGCTGCCGTCTGCGCTAATTTTATCGACGGCATCGAGGTAGGCTTTGTTGGCCCATGTCACCACGCCATCACAATCGCGTCGCCACAAGAGCGTTTGGGTATGAACGGCGGCGAGCCGCAGGCTTTCAAGCTCTGCACGGTCGATCGGATCATGGGTTGGTAAACCTGTCTCAACGATTGGATGTTCAATGGGCAGTGTTTGTGTTGGCACATGGATCAAGGGCGCGACTCCACGAGAGGCCCAGCTGAGGCCAACGAGCGCTAAACCAGCAGTCGCCCCAGAGGCCGACAGCACAATTAAAAGCAGAGAAACGTCAATTCCAAATAGACTGGCCATCAGTGATACCTCCGTTCCGTGGATCGAAGACCAGTTTGATGTAACGATGGTTAAGGTTGGGTTAAATATCTACTAACAAATAGTAAACATTCATAAATTTAGAACTTTTGATTTTCACCGAGCGCTGGTGAGTTTTTGCTTGCTGTTGCGACCAGATCTTCGATCGACCAGGCGGCTTCAACAATTGCGCCGCTGCGCACGGGCCGGTCTTGTGGCGCCATGAACGGATCTGATCCGTTGGCAAAGGTCATTTCGGCACCGGTTCTTTCCAACAGTGTCTTAGCAATGAACAGGCCCAGCCCCATCCCTTCGTAACCGGGGCGCTTTTGCGCGTCCTGAGATGCTTTACGCCGCCGCACGAAAGGATCGCCAATCCGCCCCATAACTTGTTGCGGAAACCCAACCCCGTCGTCGATGATGCGGACCAGGACAGTCTCGGCGGTCCAATGCACATCTATCCAGACATTGGCCTGTGCAAAATCAACAGCGTTCTGGACGAGGTTGCGAATTCCATGAATTATTTCCGGTTTGCGACGAATATTGGGTTGTTGCTGGGCTCCGTTTGAGCCTGGAGATATATCAAAATGCAGGCTCTTGCCACGTTCGGCATGGGGCTCGGCGGCTTCGCGGACAACTGCACCGATCGGGGCTGTGCGCAGGTGCAAATCATCTTTGCCAGCCCGCCCCATGTCGCGCAAAATGTCGCGACAGCGGTCGGCTTGTTCACGTATCAAGATCGCGTCTTCGCGATGCTCTTCATCTTCTAATTCCGCGGCAAGCTCGGAGCTGACCAGCTTGATGGTGGCCAAAGGCGTCCCAAGCTCGTGTGCGGCTGCTGCCACCACTCCGCCCAGATCGGTGAGCTTCTGTTCACGGGCCAGTGCCATTTGCGTGGCCAAAAGTGCTTCGTTCATCGAATGTGTCTCGCCAGTGACCCGATAGGCATAGGCGCCGATAAACAACAATCCGATGATGATCGCGAGCCAGAAGCCGAAGATCAGGATGTCGGGCATGCGCAATATGAACCCTTGGGATTCGCGCAAAGGGATGTGATAATACGCAACCACAGTCGTCAATAGGATTGCCGCCACGCCCAAAATGATTGTCGAACGCCGACGCAGAGTGGCGGCAGCGATTGTCACCGGCGCCAATATCAATAGGGCAAACGGATTGTTTAACCCACCGGTCAGGTAGAGCAAAAATGCAAGTTGCGACACGTCGAACAGCAGCGTCAACATCGCTTCGCTTTCGGACAACCGCTTGTTTTCCGGATAAACGAACATTGCAATAAGATTTGCAACGATCGAAACGCCGACAGCCATATATAGCAACCCAAGATTCAGCCTCAGGCCGAGATATTGAGATGCAAAGGAGATTGTGATGATTTGCCCCGCAATGGCCATCCAGCGCAGTAAGATCAGGGTACGCAATCGCACCCATGTGCTGCGGTCGGCGGGGAGGACAGGTGGCGTTCGGTCATCAAACATGAATAGAGTTTAGCGCCCCGACGCAGTTTGTGTGACATTTTCTGCAAAAGTCCGGTCGAAGTGTCGCAGTGGTCGCGACCAGTGAAGCGCGCATACCTGTTTGAAGCCTGATGCAATTAAAGGACCATTTAATGCGCGCTTACGTAACGACAGCCGCCAGCCTAACAGTCGCTTTGTTGGGTGGGACTTTGTATATGGCCTATTATAAAGGGTCGGGGACGGACTATTCACAATGTGTTGAAGGTTCGGTGGCCACGGGCGCGGCCAGCATCGGCGGCCCGTTTGAGCTGGTCAACGAAGCTGGCGTGACGGTGACAAACGCGGACGTGATCACCAAACCGACACTGGTTTATTTCGGATATACATTCTGCCCGGATGTGTGCCCGTTGGATGCGTATCGCAACGGCGAGGCTGCTGATCTCTTGGCCGCACAGGGGATCGACGTGGGAACGGTATTTATCTCGATCGATCCGGCGCGCGATACGCCTGAAATTCTGGTCGAGTATACCGACGCGATGCATCCAGACATGGTTGGACTGACAGGCTCGCCTGCGCAGGTCAAAAGCGCAAGTCAAGCGTATAAGGCCTTCTATGATGTGCAACCTACCAACGACGATTTTTACCTTATTAACCATTCAACCTTTACCTACCTCATGTTCCCCGAAGTTGGCTTTGTCGATTTTTTCCGGCGCGAAGCGACGGTCCAGCAGATTGCAGACAGTGTTTCATGTTTTGTGGATGCTGTCCAAGGGCGTGTTTGACCCCCTAGACCTTTGGCCCTAAGACTGGTGGTAAGCATAAGCGTTTAGGGAGGCATCCATGACCGAGACGACCGCAAAGGCTATTGGCGACGACCCCTCTTTGCTTTTGGTAGATGACGACGAACCGTTTCTCAGACGCTTGGCGCGTGCCATGGGGAAACGAGGTTTTGAGGTTGAAACAGCTGATTCAGTCGCTGCGGGTAAAGCGCTTGCGACAGCACGTCCTCCCGCATACGCGGTCGTCGACCTGCGATTAGAAGACGGCAATGGGCTTGATGTGGTTGAGGTTTTGCGGGAACGTCGCCCCGAGGCCCGTGTGGTTGTTCTCACCGGTTACGGTGCGATTGCGACGGCTGTCGCAGCAGTCAAAATCGGAGCCACAGATTACTTGTCAAAACCAGCTGATGCCAATGATGTTACAGCGGCGCTTTTGGCCACGGGCGATGAGCTTCCTCCGCCACCGGAAAACCCGATGAGTGCGGACCGTGTGCGTTGGGAACATATTCAGCGGGTTTACGAACTGTGTGACCGAAATGTATCTGAGACAGCGCGACGTTTGAACATGCATCGCCGAACCCTTCAAAGAATTTTGGCGAAGCGGTCTCCTCGGTGATAAGCCCGGCGTTTCGCCGGGATTTGTCGTCACTTAATAAGCCATCGGCAATCATATAATCTGTTGCCCAAACCGAAAACGTGGAACGCGCTGCTGTCAATGTTATCAACGAGATCATCAAAGTTCTGCCAGATCAATCCGATAACGGCCGTTAGAGACATTACATAATCTTTCAGACGGCGCGTGTGATCAGGCTGATGAATTGCGGCAGCCTAGCGACCTTTCCAAATCGGATCCCTTTTTTCGGCAAATGCTTTGGCACCTTCCAGTTGATCCTCTGAGGTATAAAGCTTTGCCACTGTCGCCAGTTGGCTTTTGGTAATGCGATTCATGCTGTCCTGAAACTTGGAATCTTCAGCATCTCGAACGATTTCCTTAATCGCGGCATAGACCAAGGGCGGGCCCGATGCCAACAAGCGGGCAAGCTCCCACGCCCGTGCGTTCAGGTGTTCGGCAGGTAAGATTTCGTTCACCAAACCCCATCGGTGAGCTTCGATCGCATCAAACCATCGGCCTGTGAACAAAAGCTCCATCGCGATATGATATGGGATGCGCTTTGGCAACTTGATGCTTGCGGCGTCGGCCACAGTACCCGATCGGATCTCGGGCAAAGCGAACTTCACATGCTCGGCTGCTAGAATCATGTCAGCGGAGAGCGCAAGTTCAAGGCCTCCGCCGCATGCGATTCCATTAACCGCAGCAATCACCGGTTTGTTCAAATCACGAAGCTCTTGCAGCCCCCCAAAGCCACCGATCCCGTAATCGCCGTCCACAGCATCACCTGCCGCGGCCGCTTTCAGATCCCAACCGGGACAGAAAAATTTTGCACCCGCGCCCGTCAGGATGGCAACGCGGAGTTCTGGCTTGTCGCGAAATGTTTGAAATGCCTCGCCCAGCAAACGGCTCGTGGCCAAATCTATCGCATTGGCCTTGGGCCGATTTAGCGTGACGTGCAAAATCGCGCCGTCTTGATGTATGTGCAGTGGTGCGCCAAGAGTGTCATCCATGATTCAGTCCTTCTGTCGGATCAACGCATCAGCGGCAATGGCGTGGCTAGAGGTGCAAAGTAAGGGGTTGATCTCGATTTCGCTCAAACTGCTGGAATGTGCCTTAACATAGCTCTGGATGGCGTGAATAGCTGTCAACACCGAGGGCATATAAACGCCGGGCTTGCCGCGAAACCCTCTTAGGATTGGCGCGATTCGAAGGGTCTCTAGCGCATCGGTGATCATTTCGTCTGTGGCGGGCAACAGCACGGACGCCGTGTCATTCTGAACTTCGGTTAAGGTGCCGCCGGCTCCAAGCGTCAAGACGAAGCCATGGGCTGGGTCGTGAACCACACCGATCAGTATCTCAGCGCAGACATCGTTGATCATCTGTTCGACGAGAAAGCTACTGCACGGCATTGATTGTGCGCAGTTTTGAACATCGGCGGGCGTTTGAAGGTTCAATACGACGGCGCCTGCCTCAGTCTTATGAGCCAAACCTTCTCCCTTCAGGACAACCGGAAAACCAAGCTGCGTGGCAGCTTGCGCCGCTTGGATCGGGGAGCTCACAATTTTTGAAATCGGAATGTTTAGACCATGTAATGCCAAAGCTCTCTTTGCTTTGGCCTCGGATATCAGTTTGCAGTCTGTGTTTGCGCATTGGCTGGGCGGGATCAATCGGGGTGGTTCGGCAGGGATTGGCTGCGCACTGACAGCGATCGCGGTTAAAGCTTCAGTCAGGCCGCAGAACGGAACAACGCCTGCGTTCATCAAACGGGTGGCGACGGTTTCCGGCATAAGTTCAGGCAAGGTCGCAGCCATCGCGATATTCGCACTGGTTTTTTTGCGCACCGCAATCGCCGCTTCGACAGTGCAGTCCCAATCTTTCGGATCACATCGGTCCGCACGCGGAAAATCGACGATCAGCACCGTGATCGCAATTTCGGGATCAATCATTGCGAAAAATGTCTGCGTCATGGCATCTGGATTGCGCCAGATATAGGTATGATAATCCAGCGGGTTTGCCAGGGCGACCATCGGCCCGAGCGTATCTCGCAACAATGTCTTCTGACTATCGTTCAGCTCAGGAAATACAATGTTAAGATCCTGACCAATATCGGCCGCCAAGCTGGCCTCACCGCCCGAGCAGCTGATGGTGGCAACAGTGTTTTTTGCCAAACGTCCCGTGATATGCAGCAGTTTTAGGGTTTCGAGAAAACTGGTCAGATCGTGAACCCGCAAAATACCGAGACGTTTGAGCAGCGCATCTGCTCCTGTATCATCTCCAGAAAGGGACGCCGTATGCGAGACCGTCGCACAACGGGCTTGAGACGATTTTCCAATTTTCAGAGCGACGATTGGTTTGTTTATCTGGCGGGCGTGATGAGCAAGGTTTTGAAAAGCGTCCAGGTCGCCGATGCCTTCGATATGCAACCCAAGAACCGTGACCCTGGGATCATCTAACAGCGCCATGCCGATTTCAGAAATCCCGCATTGTGCCTGGTTGCCAGCCGTGACCACATAGGCAATCGGCACTGCGCGGGTCTGCATTGTCAAATTGATCGCGATATTCGAGCTTTGGGTCACCAGTGCGACGCCGGTCTCCGTCTGGGATCCGCCGTGCTGATCGGGCCACAAAAGCGCGCCGTCAAGATAATTGATGAATCCGTAGCAGTTCGGTCCAAGAATAGGCATGTCGCCAGCAGCATCGAGCAGCTGTGCCTGTAAATCAGTGCCTTGTGCATCCTCGGCTTGTGCCTCTTGGAACCCTGAGGCGAAACAAACGGCGCCACCGGCGCGACGCTTGGAGAGGGCCTGGACGATGTCGATGGTCGCAAACCGGTTGACCCCGATGAAACAGGCATCTGGTGCGGTTGGCAGCGCGTTGATACTGGCAAAAGCGGGCAGCCCAGAGATATGTTCCGCCTTAGGGTGGACCGGCCATATTTGACCTGGAAACCGGATCTTCTGACATTGTTCGATAACCGATTTTGACCAAGCGCTCCCGCCGACAATGGCAACGGAGTTTGGCGCAAACAGGCGGCTCAGATCGCGTGGCATCTATGCGCCGAGGGGCCGCAGCAGGTCGCGGCTTATGATGTGACGCTGAATTTCCGAAGTCCCGTCCCAGATCCTTTCGACCCGTGCATCCCGCCAGAATCGTTCTATCGGAAAGTCATCCATCAGCCCCATGCCACCATAGACCTGCAGTGTCGTGTCTGTGACACGTGCAAGCATTTCAGAGGCGTAAAGTTTGGCTGAGGCTATTTCGCGGTTGGATGGTAGCCCTTGGTCAAGTCTCCAGGCGGCTGAAAGTGTTAAAAGATCGGCCGCGTCGATTTCCGTGACCATGTCCGCAATCTGAAAGCTGACACCTTGAAATTTGCCAATTTGCTGGCCGAATTGCTTTCGGTCGGCGGCATAGGATAATGCATAATCGAAACAACGCCTTGCTCGCCCAACGGAAGAGGCCGCGACGGTCAAGCGGGTGGCGTAGAGCCATTCGTTCATCACGGCAAAGCCACCGTCAACCTCACCTAAAACTTGATCATCGGGCAGGCGGCAATCCGTAAACTCCAAAATGAAATTCTTATACCCGCGATGGGACACGGATTTGTAACCCTCGCGGACTTCGAAGCCGGGAATGCCGCGATCCACTAAGAACGTTGTGATGCGTTTCTTGGGACCTTTATGTGTCTGATCGACACCCGTGGCGACGAAGACAATGAAAAAATCGGCATGTTCTGCGCCGGAAATGAAATGCTTGGACCCATTGATGACCCAGTCGCCGCCATCGCGCACCGCAGCACAGGCCATGCCGCGCACATCGGATCCAGCACCGGGTTCGGTCATGGCCAATGCGTCCATTTTCTCACCACGTATTGCGGGCATCAGATAACGGTCGATCTGTGCACCTTGACAAGCCATGAGTATATTTTGGGGGCGACCAAAGAAATGAGTCAGTGCCATCGAGCCTCGGCCAAGCTCTCGTTCCACAAGCGAAAAATCTACATGCGACAGACCCGGTCCGCCGACGTTTTCCGGGAAATTACAGGCATAAAACCCAAGATCGATGACTTTTTGTTTGATCGTTTGACCAAGCTCGAAAGGCACTTGGCCTGTGCGCTCTACTTCAGCTTCGTGGGGATAGATTTCATGCTCCACGAAGTCGCGCACGGTCGAGACAATCATATTTTGCTCGTCGGTCAATCCGAAATTCATTCTCTAAGCTCCGCCTCGTGTTTTCAAAAATCTAGCGGCCCAAAAATCCCGCACAAGTCCGCAAAGATGTCGTTTTTGGCACATCTTGTCGGCGTGTCGCTTTGGTGCAAGGATCAAATTTGCGCGCGGACAAAAGCGCACAAGCAACACGCTTGTCTGTTTCGGGATCCCGTGATTCTGTTGGGCAAACAAAGGGGATCGAGATGCGCAGCTCCAAGATTATTCACGTTGTGTCCTGTCATGCGGAGGGGGAGGTGGGCGACGTGATCGTGGGTGGTGTCGCGCCCCCGCCTGGTGGCACTATATGGGCGCAACGGGATTGGATTGCGCAAGACAAGACACTGCGAAATTTTATGCTGAACGAGCCCCGCGGTGGTGTGTTTCGCCATATAAATCTGTTGGTACCACCGAAGCATCCAGAGGCGCAGATAGGTTGGATCATCATGGAACCGGAAGACAATCCACCCATGTCAGGGTCGAATTCAATCTGTGTGTCAACGGTTTTGCTTGACAGTGGGATCTTGCCAATGACTGAACCGGAAACGCATTTGGTCCTAGAGGCACCAGGGGGTTTGGTCCGGGTGCGCGCACAGTGCAAACACGGCAAGGCAGAGCGCATCTTTGTACAAAATTTGCCATCCTTTGCGGGATTGCGGGACGTGTCTTTAGAAGTGCCAGACCTAGGCGAAGTCCGGATCGATACCGCGTTTGGCGGTGACAGTTTTGTGGTCGTTGACGCAGAAGCGCTTGGGTTCCGGCTTGTGGCGGACGAGGCGCGTAGCTTGGCGGAATTGGGGGTTCGTATCACCAATGCAGCCAACCAACAGCTCAAGTTCTGCCATCCGAACAATCCAAATTGGACACATTTCTCGTTTTGCTTATTTGCTGGAGCCGTCCACCGTGATGGTGCCGAATTGTCGGCAAAGGCGGCCGTTGCTATTCAACCAGGCAAGATCGATCGATCCCCCACAGGCACGGCGCTTTCGGCTCGTATGGCTTTGTTACATGCGTCGGGCGATATGCAGATCGGTGATACGCTGACGGTCCGCTCGATCATCGATTCAGAATTCAAAGGTACGATTGTTGACACTGTTGATCTTGGGGGAGTGCCAGCAATTTTGCCCGAAATTTCGGGACGTGCGTGGATCACAGGCACGCATCAGCATATGTTGGACCCGACTGATCCATGGCCTGAGGGCTATCGCCTGTCGGACAGCTGGCCGCGCTATTGCAGCTAGTTGAGCGTTTTACCCGGTGCCAGAAAGTTAGGATCCTGCGGGACTTCAATCAAGGAGAGTCCACCGCGAGCGCGCGCTTCGGCCAACTCGGATTTAAAGCGCTGAAGTGAATTAGCAACACGTCCGTGGGCCCCAAATGCACGGGCAAACACGCTGAAGTCTGGGTTGGTTAGCGTGGTGGCGGACACGCGGCCCGGATATTCACGTTCCTGATGGGCTCGGATTGTTCCGAACCGTCCGTTGTTGATGATGATGACAATCAGGTTTAGGCTGTAGTGCGCGGCCGTTGCCAGCTCTTGACAGGTCATCATGAAGCACCCATCCCCGGCGATAACATAGATCTCTCGGTTCGGCGCAGTCACAGCTGCGCCAATTGCAGCTGGCAGTCCGTATCCCATCGATCCAGACGTCGGGGCCAGTTGGGTTTTGGGTCCGCGATATTTATAGAACCGGTGAAGCCATGCGGCATAATTTCCAGCTCCATTACACACGATCGAATCGTTCGGGAGCGTTTCGGAAAGATGTGCAAAATGTTCTGCGAGCGGATCCCCCTGCACCGCGTCAAGGCTGGAAAAGGCTTTGTATTCAGTATTTAAAGCGGTGGTCCGAACGGTAAATTTATCCGAATTGATTGGGCACCAACGCGAAGCTGTGATGCAGAAACTCTCAAAATCCGAAACGAGAGAAAGGTCAGGTTCGAACACGCGGCCAAGCTCGTTTGGGTCGGGAAAAACATGGGCAAGCGTTTGCTGGGGCACAGGGGTCTTCAACAAACTGTACCCGCCCGTAGTGATCTCGCCCAAGCGAGGCCCAAGCGCGATTAACAAGTCGCTGTCGGTTAGCGCATCGTTGAGATAAGCGGTGGGACTGACGTTGAAATGGCCGACATAATTCTGATGGAGATTATTGAACAAACCTTGGCAGCGGAACGAAGCGGCGACGGGCAGGCCCTGGATTTCGACGAAGGTCTCTAACGCCTCAATTGCATTTTGGCTCCAGTTTCCACCCCCGACTATGACCATTGGCCGCTCTGCTTGGGCAATCTTCGTTCGCAGCGCCTCCATCAATCCGGGGCTGGGCAGAAACTTAGGGGCAGAAATAAGCGCGGGCGCTGGAGGCACAAGGACCGTTTCATAAAGCATATCCTCTGGGAGTGCGACAACGACGGGACCAGGCCGCCCTGACATCGCAACGCGATATGCCCGGGAGATGTATTCTTGCATTCGTGACGGAATGTCGATCTGTGTCACCCATTTGGCCATTTGCCCAAACATGTGACGGTAGTCTATTTCTTGAAAGGCTTCGCGCTCAATCATGGGTCGGGCGACTTGACCAATGAATATGATCATCGGGGTTGAATCCTGAAACCCGACATGAATGCCGGCGCTTGCGTTGGTTGCACCGGGGCCACGTGTGACCATGCAGACTCCTGGCCTTCCCGTCAGTTTACCATGTGCTTCTGCGGCCATTGCAGCGCCGCTTTCTTGGCGGCACGTGATGAATTGGATCTCTGCCTCGCGCCCGTGCAGCGCATCAAGAACCGGTAGATAGCTTTCGCCAGGAACGCCGAAAATTTGCTTGGTGCCCTGCGCCACAAGCAAGTCGACCAAATGGTCTGCCGCGCGGCGGGTGGTCCGAGACTCCATCATCACAAATGACCCCTTTTTTGAAAACCGGTTGATGTGTTATCCCCTCGCGAAGGGGCTGAATAGGGTATTCCGATTTCGTCCCAATCTACGGACAGAGCACTTTTGATTTTAGTGCAGAGTACGGCCTGAGGGAATTCTAGAAATGGGTCCCACATGGCAAATTGTAAGCGCGTTGTTTTGACATGTCAGAGGCACAGGCATATGCCCGTTTGTGGCGATATGCGCCCCCGTGAGGTTCTGGCGGCGCAAAACAATGCTCTTATCGTGCAGAATGTCCCACGTCGGACTATGCAGAAAACAGGGGCGAGAAGAACGGTCGCGCCAAAACTGTCGGCCCGAAAGCGCGGCCACTATTTTGAGACGGTCTTGAAGGACCATTCAACACGTCACCCTGCCGCTGAAAACGAAGCACCCGACGCGATGAAGCCCACCAACCGTTATTGCACCCGAGGCGTCAAATTCTGTGGGCAATCAGAACACCCATCTTTTCTGATTTTCGAAACAAGCTTTCAGAAATGGAGGTTCGAATGAACGAGCAGCGGCTTGGGATCATGCTGTTTGGTTTATTATGGAGAGCGCCGCACATCGTGATTTAGAGGTCAACGGAGTAAGAATGATATATTGTTGAGATGCTTATTTTACCTTTTCTATAAAGCACCCCGCTCACAACCTAGATCAACGGAGTTCCCTTGTGCTTTGATCTTTGAGACATCCTGATTGGCAGGGTGGATCATGTCGAACCTTTTACCGCAAGTCCTTCGGGCGCGGCTTCACAGACCGTTTGAAGAAGGGGGCAGCGGGCGTGCGGCGGCGTTGCGGCGCAAGGTGTCGCCTGCCACCGGGGGCGCTTGGGGGCAGATGATCCGCCGGACAGGTCAGGCCTGCGCGGCCCCTCATGGTCGGCCTAAAGGCAAGGGCAAGCTTGATTCGCATCGCGCTGTCTTCGCTGAGATCATTGCACAGAACGGCAACATCACAATGCCAGAACTAGCGTCTACCTTGCACGACACAACCGGTGTGCACGCGCACCCGAACGCGTTGTCTTCATTGACGAAACATCTACGAAAATGCACAAGATTTGGTCGCGAAGATAGGCACCGCGCGGGAAACGCTTGGTCATGGACGCGCCGTTCGGGTCGTAGGGACGCAAACCTTCATCGCGGGGCTCACCGCCGAGGCCATGACCGCACTTTGGACCGATCCAGACCCCGTTCGATCCGACCCCGATCCATCAGCGCCAAGGCCTTGAGCCGCTCATTGTCCGACCCAAGCCGCCGCATCCCTTCATGCCAACCAAGTCCCAAACCGCCTCTCCGACCCGTCCCAAAATTATAGACCCGTCCGGTCAGATCGGGACTCGGCAAATTTTTCGGGGGTTTTCAAGAACGTCAAGGCCGCTGCCGCATTCAGGGCGCGAGCTGTTGGGTCCTCTTTGCCGCCATACGCGCCAGATTTTCATCTGATTGAGAGGGCCTTTGCCAAACTTAAAGCCCATCTCAGACGGATCCATGCGCGGACATTTACTGACATGTTTGAGGCCATAGGCTAAGTCTGCAATCTCTACTTGCCTCCAGAGTGCGGGACGTCCTTCAAGGCTGACGGATATATCTCAGGTTTAAGACGAAGTGCTCAAGTCTTTGTAGCCTTCGCCGTTTTGCGCCGTTTGACAGCTTTGATGGGGCGTTTCCGCCGAGTGTGTTTTCGGGCCTTGCGGGCCTCACCCTCGATTTCCAAAAGCTCTAGCAGCAGTCCGCCTGTGATCGGTGTCGCTTCGGCCAGTCGCACTAGAACGCGTTGCCCCAGCGCGATCACGATGTTGCTATCGCGCCCAATGAGCCTGTTTGCTTCGATGTCGTGGTGGAAATACTCCGATCCAAGTGACCTGATCGGCACCAAACCGTCGGCGCCCGATTCATCTAATTTAACAAATACACCAAATCGCGCGATCCCAGAAATACGCCCAGCAAACTCGTTTCCAACCCAGTTTGCCAGATAGGATGCGAGGTACCTATCCACGGTGTCGCGCTCTGCCGCCATCGAGCGGCGTTCGGCCTCGGAAATCTTGGTTGCAGTGTCTTCAAGGGTTTCTGCTTCGGACGGATCTAGGCCATCTTCGCCCCATCCATGTGCCGAAATCAAAGCGCGGTGTACGATCAGGTCGGCATAGCGGCGAATAGGCGAGGTAAAATGCGCGTAGTTGCGCAGCGAAAGCCCAAAATGTCCGAAGTTCCGCGGACTGTAATAGGCTTGTGTCATGGCGCGCAGCGTTGCCAGACTGATCAGCTCGGCATCTTCGCGTCCGGCCGCCTGTGTCAGCAAATTGTTCAGATGCCGCGTTTGCAGAACTTGCCCTTTTGCCAGTGTGAGCCCGGCAGCTTTGGCAATTTCGCGCAAAGCCTCTATTTTCTCGATACTGGGCTCTTCATGGACTCGAAACAACAGTGCGGATTTTTTACCGACAAGTGTTTCGGCGGCAGCGACATTCGCCAGCACCATACATTCCTCGATAAGTTTGTGCGCATCAAACCGTTCCCGCAACGCAATCGAGGTGACTTGCCCGGTCTCGTTGAGCTCGATCTGCCGCTCGGGCAGGTCCAAGGCAAGCGGTTGGCGGGCGTCGCGGGCTTGCCGCAGTGAATTATAGGCAGCCCATAATGGGCGTAAAACCGGATCAAGCAGATCATCGGTAGCAGGGTTTGCTTCCCCGTTGATTGCAGCCTGGGCTTGCTCGTACGACAACGAGGCGCGCGATCGCATCAAGCCGCGGGTGAAACGGTGGCTGATTTTCGTGCCATCGGCCGCAAGAACCAGGCGTACAGCGATGCAGGCGCGGTCGACATCGCAATGTAAAGAACACAGATCGCCCGACAAGTCATCCGGAAGCATTGGCACCACGCGGTCTGGAAAATAGGTCGAGTTGCCCCGCTCGCGGGCCTCGGTATCCAATGCTGAACCGGGTTTGACGTAGGCGGCAACATCGGCAATCGCAACCCATAAGATGTGACCACCGGGATTAGAGGAATCTGTATCGGGTGTCGCGCAAACGGCATCATCCCGGTCACGCGCATTAGCCGGATCAATTGTGATCAAAGGTATCTGGCGCAAATCTTCGCGGCGGCAGAGCGTAGGCGCGACAGCGACGGCCTGTGCTTCATGAATTACTTCAGCCGGGAAATCATCCGCGATACCGTGCGCGTGGATTGCCATCAGGGACACCGACCGCGCGGCCATGGGGTTTCCGAGGCGCGCTGCAATTTCTGCCAATGGCAAGCCCATTTTTCCGCGTGGACCAGTTTGAATGGCCTCAACCAGCTCTCCGTCTTGCGCGCCGTTGACGCCAAGGCGCGAGACCCGCCATTCTTTGTCGGCGCCTTTGTCAATGGGCACAATCCGGCCGCCTTCAGCAGATTTATGAAAGATTCCGAGCAGCTTGCGCTTGTCGTCTCTGGCACTTCCAATCCGACGGATCAAACGCGCGTCATATCCGTAACTTTGACCCACGGCTTTTGTCGTTCGGACCAGCACGCGGTCGCCTTCGCCAATCGCAGGATCGCCTTTTTTCGTATGAAACAGCAACAGGGGTCGCGGGCCTTCGCCGTCCCATTCCAATGGCTTAAGGAATAGATCACCGTCAGAATCTGGGCTCAGCGCTTCGGCAACCGTGACTGGCGGCAAGCTGCCTGGTTCGCGGAAGCGCTTGGCTTTTTTTGTAATCAAACCCTCAGCTTCCATCTTGCGGAGCGTGGCCTTCAGGTCAATGCGCGCGGCCCCTTTTATGCCAAAGGCCCGTGCGATTTCGCGTTTGTTCGCTTTGTTGGGATTCTGTGCAACAAAATCCAGAATGTCTTGTCGTGATGGCTGGGTGCTCATGCCACGCGCGGTATCAGGTCAGGCGGGTCGCGTCATCACAAAATGCGCAATCCCAGCATCTTGGAACTCGTCACCCTCCACCACATATCCCAGCTTTTCGTAAAATCTCAAAGCTTGGGTTTGGGCTTCCAACTTGAACCTTTCGACTTTGGGATCGCACGCTAGGGCCAGGTGTATATGCTGCATCAAAGCGGTCCCCAGTCCAGTTCTACGTCTTTTCAGGGCAACGCAGACCCGTTCGATTTTGGCGGTTTTGTCAATCAATCGCACACGGGCAACGCAGTGTGGTGCCGTGGTGGCGCCTCCGAGAAAATGAATTGCTTCGTCGTCACGACCGTCTATCTCTTCTTCCAAACTGACATTTTGCTCAGCCATAAACACAGCTTTTCGCAGCATCACACAGGCGCCGATCTCGTCGCTTGAAATTGCCTGTCGTATTTTCATCCGAAATAGGCCGTCAGAATACGATGATAGATACAGGCGAGGGTATCGATATGGGCAATATCCACGCGCTCATCAACCTGGTGCATGGTTTTTCCAACAAGGCCAAATTCGACGACGGGACAGTGATTTTTCACAAAACGTGCGTCGGAAGTTCCACCAGCGGTACTGGCAACAGGGATCAGGCCAGTTTCCGCCTCGACGGCGGAAGCGATAAGCTCAGACAAATCACCCGGGGGCGTGACAAAACTCTCGCCAGATACTTTCAGACGCATCTCGAATTGAATGTCTGTCTTGGCGGCGACCTTGTCCAGCTCAGTCTGCAGCCATGTGGCGAGGCTATTGGATGAATGCGTATCGTTAAAACGAATATTGACCATTGCAGTACAGGTGGCTGGAATCACGTTATTTGCAGCGTTTCCGGTGTCAAATCCTGTGATCGCAACGGTCGAGGGGTCGAAATGTTCGGTTCCGTTATCCAACCGATGGGATGCCAGATTGTGCACAAGCTGAGCCATTGCGTGAACAGGATTTTTGGCTCGGTGCGGGTATGCCGAATGTCCCTGCACCCCTTTCGCCGTCAGAAAAGCCGTCATCGCACCGCGTCGTCCGATCTTCATCATCTCACCCATCGTGTTTGGACAGGTGGGTTCGCCGACGATACAGGCGGACATGACTTCGCCATGTGCGTCCATCCAATCCAAAAGCGCTAATGTTCCATCGACACTTTCGCCTTCCTCATCACCGGTTATTGTCAGAATGATTGCGCCGTCTGGCGGAGTTTGGGTCACAAAGCGGATCGCGGCGGCGACAAACGCCGCAACACCGCTTTTCATGTCAGTGGATCCGCGACCATACATCCAGCCGTCGCGGATTTCGGCGCCAAATGGATCTGCCGTCCAGGCGTCCAGATCACCGACCGGGACGACATCGGTGTGTCCATTAAATCCAAACGTGCGTGCATGGCCCTTGTCGCCCCATCGGGCAAACAGATTGGCGATCCCGTT
This sequence comes from Dinoroseobacter sp., assembly GCA_042096155.1. Classification (GTDB taxonomy): domain Bacteria; phylum Pseudomonadota; class Alphaproteobacteria; order Rhodobacterales; family Rhodobacteraceae; genus Dinoroseobacter. The sequence continues at coordinate 10,976 of JBELMC010000031.1, read as the reverse complement.
GCGGTCGGCCCGTTTGCAGATAAACCCGGCGGCGGTGAGTTCTGCATCCAAGAGCTGCAGCGCACCGCCTTCGATCGGCGTTACCGAGGCGCAACGGATCAGCTCAGCGGTCAGCGAAACGGCATCTGTTCGCATCATATTCTCCTACAAGTTGGTTTTGGATAACGGTTCATCCACAACATGTGCAAGAGAGTGGCATAGTTTTTGTGGCCAGCTTGTCGGTTGTTGTGTAAACTTCAAGATAGTTAATGACGCGGCATAGTGTCAAAATCTAGGGCTGAGCAGCAATGAGCCAAATACGTGAAGTGCCAGAACAGGCGCTGACTGAGGACGATTGTGTGGTCACTTTCGGGGCAACGGATGAGAGCCTTGCGACCCATCTCAATGAAGGCAGCCTGCGCATTTGTGCGCGTGTACCCGCTTTGAGACCAGACATGCTTGGGTTGTTTGGGATGGGACAACATTGGTCGCAAACGGGCGGCGTGTTCGGGATTTGGGTCTCACCACGCGGTGGTTTGATGTTGCGGCACCGGACCCATGACACGTCCTTATTTTGGGAAGGCCCGGCGGAATTCTGTGGCGCCGGTGACGAACTGCGAGTCAGCTATCTGATCTGGACATCGCTTGGTCGCGGTTTGCTACGTGCTGAAAACGCCACAACCGGCACAACCTGTGAAGCGCGATTTACCGATGCACAGGCCCTGCCGCTGTCGGGCGGCTGGACCGATTTTCCAGAGCACCCCGTCGTCCAGGCGTCACGGGTTCCGCTGACGCCGCGGGGATCGGTTGGCTTCGCGTTTGGTACAGCCCTGCCGACACCGAATGGTGCGATACTGGTTCAAGACCTGCGTGCTGGTGATCTGGTTCTCGCCTTGGAGGGCGCGATTGCTGTTCGCACAATTGCACCGCAAACAATGACTGACGTGCAGCGACAAGAAGCAATCACCCTGCACGCACCCTATTTCGGCTTAGAACGCGACGTGACTGTGTTGCCGGATCAACGCATCCGGGTGTCAACACGAGAGGTATTTCAGGTGACGGGCCATACTCAGGTTCTGTCTGCTGCCCGCGATCTTGTGGTTGCCCGCGCCGCCCATCCCGATTGGCAAGGTCAAAGCACAATGTACGCGCTGAGTTTTGATCATTCAGCAACGCTTATGTTTGGACAATGCCAACTGGTCTGTCCTGGCAGTGCAGAGCTGGGCCAACAGGGTACGATCTTGCCCGCGCCAGGTGATGATCCATGGGCGACCCGCACCGAAACAGTGGCGATATTAGAGGCACTGGCCCGCCGTGATGGCGTGTTGCCGCCGCTGGCTGCAATCGGTTAACGTTCGTCGTAGAACGCTTCTGAGGACGCTATGATAACCGCGTTTTCTTCTAAGGCGCGCGCCATCAACGCCCGATCTTCGTCGGCGATCTCATGGCCAAGCGCTTCCCTTTCACTCAGGGTGCCGTATCCCGTAACATCCAGCGGTGCCAGATCCGCTTGTTTCAAGATCGCAACGGTTTCGCGCACGGCCTCTGCCTCGTCCACTCCTGCGGCATAGCACATCAAAGCTGCGCCTGTGGCTTTGGTCGGGAGCCCGTCATCGGGTTTTCGACCAACCTCGACCAGCAAAGTATAAACGTGTTGCGAACGTTTGGGCTTTATTTCGGCCACTTTAGATCAGTCCCGCAGCAAGTCGTTGATTGCTGTTTTTGAACGGGTCTTTTCGTCAACACGTTTTACGATAACGGCGCAGTAAAGGTGCACGCCGTTCTTGGAGGGCATGGAGCCTGCAACGACAACCGAGTATGGTGGTACTTCTCCATAGATGACATCACCGGTTTCGCGATCGACGATCTTGGTCGAACGGCCGATGAAGACCCCCATGCCAAGGACCGATCCCTCGCGCACGATGCAGCCTTCGACGACCTCGGAGCGTGCGCCGATGAAGCAATTGTCTTCGATGATGGTTGGGCCTGCCTGCATTGGTTCCAAGACGCCGCCGATCCCAACACCGCCGGAAAGATGCACATTCTTGCCGATTTGCGCGCAGGACCCGACGGTGGCCCAGGTGTCCACCATGGTGCCTGTGTCGACATAAGCGCCCAGGTTCACAAAAGATGGCATCAACACAACGCCTGGAGCAATATACGCGCTTTTTCGGACAACACAGTTCGGCACGGCACGAAAGCCTGCGTCGGTCCATCGGGCGGTATCCCAGTCGTGCCACTTGCTGTCGACTTTGTCCCACCAGCTGCCCGCCTGAGGTGCACCAGATTGCATTTCCATATCTTTTAGACGAAATCCCAGCAGAACGGCTTTCTTGGCCCACTGGTTCACATGCCAGCTGCCATCCTCCTGCTTTTCGGCAACGCGCAATATGCCGTTATCTAGGGCTGCCAACGTTGCCTCAATGGCTTCGCGCGCCTCCCCTTTGGTGGCGGGGGTGATCGCATCGCGGGTCTCCCAGGCGGTTTCGATAGCGGTTTCAAGCTGTGCATTTGACATAGGGAGCTCCGCAGTTCACATCAAAATTTTGCCGCCTTAGACACTATCATGCGCAGGTCCGCAATGGCGTCAATTTAATGGCACGCCCAAATGACACGCCGTCCGAAAAGTCGTGCAGCCTGCGTTGCTTTTTGGTCGGTCTTGTATCGTGCCATTCATAATGCCAATGTTCTCGTGCAGATGGATACGGGCATGACACCTCTTTTGATGGGGCGCGCTGATCGCTTGCCTGCCCCTGACTAGGAGCTGACTTTCACAGATCGAGGCCAAGCATGAACGAGCACCGCAAACACACATTGCGAGACAGTCAGCAGGACCGCACAGCAGCGCAATCTGTGCCCGATACCCCCCAGACTCGTGCCTCGGCTCACCGTTTGGCGTTTTCGGATATGGATTTTTTATGCCGTGACGAGCTGCGTCCAGTGCGTTTGCAACTAGAGCTGCTGAAACCACAGATGTTGCTGGATGAGGCAGGGGTCGAAAGCACTGTCGTTTTGTTCGGCGGCGCGCGTATTCCAGAGCCTTTGAAGAAAGATACGGCGCGGACTCAAACCTTGGCGGATCTCTCAAAATATTACGATGAGGCGCGCGCGTTTTCCCGAATCATGACGCAGCGGAGCAAAGCTTCGAACCAACGTCATGACGTTGTGGTTACCGGCGGCGGTCCCGGTGTGATGGAAGCAGGCAACCGCGGTGCAGTGGATGCGGGCGGAAAGTCAATTGGGCTCAACATCGTATTGCCGCACGAACAAGCGCCGAACGAGTACGTCACGCCTGAACTGTGTTTCAACTTCCATTATTTTGCAATCCGCAAGATGCATTTCTTGATGCGTGCCAAAGCGATTGCAGTGTTCCCAGGTGGCTTCGGTACTTTAGACGAAACTTTTGAAGCGCTGACGTTGATCCAGACTGGGCGAATGGCGCGTGTGCCGTTCTTGCTGTTCGGCGAAGGCTTTTGGCGCAAAATCATCAACTGGCAAGCCTTGGCCGATGCGGGTACGATTGCTAACGAAGATCTTGAGCTTTTCCGGTTTGTGGAAACGGCGCAGGATGCTGTCGCAGAAATTGATGCATGGGATGGTGCCGACGAAAAGCGAGGCGCTCTCCCAGGCCGATAGCGGCCCTAGGCCACTTCGGTTGGCAATGCACAGATAATTGCACCTTGTCGAAGGGTTTTCACGAGGCCTTGCTCGATAAAAAGGCCGTATCCCGCCAAACGGTGCTTCCATTCACGGACAGACAGGGCTTTTTTGCGTTCTTCGATCACAATCGCGCACACGTCGTCGCGGAAATAAGGATCGGTAAGTTGTGTCTGCGTCATATTTCTATTCCTTCTGGAACCTGTTGTTCACGGAATAGAAACTGGCAAAGGATTTTGTCGCAAAATTCGCAACAATAAGACGATTTTGGGGCAGAGTGTTTTGGTTTGGTTGGTAATGATGTAAACACGATCTAACAGATGGCTTACAGTATGATCAGATTGAGCACGCTTGGCGGTCATGGTATTCTTAAACTCGAAGGTGGGATCGCCACCGATCGGGCCTCGCGCAGTTTTGGAAAGCATGACGGGGATCGAACAACCTGAGTCTAATGGCCCTGTCAGGGTTTCATCGAAGTTATCTTCTTATGCGACGGGTTCGCTGTGTCGCACTTTTCAACTGGCCACAGGCGGCCATGATATCTTCACCGCGTGGTTTGCGAATTGGGCTTGCGTATCCTGCTTTGTAGATGATGTCAGCAAACGCACGAATGCGCGCGTTAGACGATCGTTGATAGGGTGCCCCAGGCCATTCATTAAATGGAATCAGATTGATCTTTGCCGGAATTCCTTTGATCAGATCGACCAGGCGGTGAGCGTCTTGATCGCTGTCATTTACATCTTTCAGCATCACATACTCAAAAGTGATCCGTTCAGAATTACTGCCCTTGGGATAAGAGCGCAGCGCGTCCAACAGAACCGGCAGGTTCCACTTTTTATTGATCGGAACCAGCATGTCGCGCACCTCATCTGTGGTTGCATGGAAACTGATCGCCAAAAGACAACCGATCTCTTCGGCTGTGCGGGTGATCTCTGGGACAACACCACTGGTCGACAATGTGATCCGGCGGCGTGACAAGGAAATTCCCTCCGGATCCATGGCGATTTTCATCGCATCACGTACATTTTCGAAATTGTAGAGCGGTTCTCCCATGCCCATCAGAACGATATTTGACAATAGACGAGCTTCGTCTTTGGGGTGACGTCCCGGCTTTGGCCATTCGCCTAAATCATCGCGGGCCAGCATCACTTGGCCAATGATTTCGCCAGCGGTCAGGTTGCGAACCAGTTTTTGCGTGCCGGTATGGCAAAATGAGCATGTCAGCGTACATCCAACTTGAGACGAGATGCACAGAGTGCCGCGCTCCGTCTCGGGTATATAGACGACCTCAACTTCATGGCCGCCTGCTATGCGCACCAAATACTTCCGCGTGCCATCGTTCGAAACCTGCTTGGTGACGATCTCGGGCAAGGCGATGATGAATCTGTCGGCCAGAAACAGACGATAGTCTTTGGCCAAATTGGTCATATCCGAGAAGTTGCGAACGCCTTTTTGATAGATCCATTGCCAGATTTGGCCTGTTCTCATTTTGGCTTGCTTATCCGGTGTTCCGGCTTCGACCAGTGCGTCATGCAACCCGGCACGGGTTAGTCCAACGAGATTTACCGGTCCGTCGGGCAATTTGCGCGGGATCGTCAGGACGTCTTGCGTGATGGGCGCTTGGGTCATGGATCAGCTTCCGGTAGATGTGGGCGATATCGCGCTGGCGGGCACTTGAAAATAGGGGCTCAAGACGCGGCATGTAAAACAGAATATGGCTGCAAATTCACAGCCGAGGGTCGGGTACAGGGCGTGGGCAAGCGCTGTTCTAGCCCGAGCAGCGCTTGCCGGCTTCTTCAAATGCCGCAGTAAACCCGAGCAAGCTGAAGGTATCTTCGGTAATCGTGCCGCGCGAAGACCGCGCTCTCAACTTTGCCTCAGCGCCACGCTTCATCGCAGTCGTGATCCGCGCATCATCAGCAGGCGAAGCGGGCCAAGCCCACTCGCCTTCGGTGAACAGCTCAAACGAGTTGCCAGAGATCGTCAAGTTTACCGTTGAGCCACTGGCGAATGGATAGCCACCAGTGAAAGACACTTCGCCTTGCACAGACGCGCCAGGTCGGAAGGTCACGAAAAGTAAGATATCGCCACGGCGGACTGACACAACCCGGTTGTCTCGGGTGTTTACGGTTTCTTTTGGCGAAGACACCGACCAGCATTCTGTGGGATCATCTTCCACAAACACGCTCCAATCGGTTTCGGCAGCGACCCGGTTGGTGCTGGTTTCCTGCGCCAGGGCCAGGCCCGAAACGCTGATTGCACCTGCGGTGATCACGCTGACCCACCAGTTGTTCATTTTATGGCCTCCAATATCCCATCACGATGGGTAGATGTCATTGCTTTGTTGCCCAGATCACGGATACTCAACACTGTCGCGGAAAGTCTATCGAATTGCTGCGCCGAGGCAAACCCCGCGGATTGGGTTTTATCGTGGATATTGTTGATTGAGGTAACATGAGCGGATCGGTTCCATTTATTGAGTTTTGGCGTGGCGAGATGTTGGAAAGTCAGCATCGCGGATTTGCGGTGGTCTGTGACAGCACGGGTCAGGTGATCGACGCCTGGGGCGAGGCGGACAAAATGATTTTTCCGCGGTCGTCGTGTAAGATGTTACAGGCTCTGCCGCTGATCGAAAGCGGGGCTGCAGACGCCCATCGGCTTGGCACAAAACATCTGGCTCTGGCCTGCGCGTCGCACAATGGCGCACGATTGCATACGGATTTCGTGGGCCGCTGGCTCGGTACACTGGATCTGGCGGATAGTGACCTGCGCTGCGGCGCGCATGAGCCTCTCGATAAAGACGTACGTGACAAAATGATATGCAGCGCCGAGGCACCCTGTCAGGTCCATAACAACTGCTCAGGCAAACATGCTGGATTTCTGACACTGAACAAATGGCTTCGCGGTGGCTCTGAATATATCGAGATTGATCATCCTGTACAGCAAGCGTGTCTGGAAGCCACTGAACGGATGACGGGCATCGCATCGCCTGGATTTGGGATTGACGGGTGTTCGGCGCCAAATTTTGCTACGACTGTAACAGGGCTGGCGCGTGCCATGGGCCTGTTTGCAGGGGCGTCAGACATCAGCGCTGCGGGGCGCTTGCGGGATGCGATGCGCACCCATCCAGAGCTTGTTGCCGGTAAAGGACGTGCATGTACCGAATTGATGCACGCAATGAATCACAAAGTCTCGATCAAGACCGGTGCCGAAGCCGTCTACACCGCAATTTTACCTGAACAAGGGCTTGGTATTGCGCTGAAAATTGAAGATGGCGCCACCCGCGCATCTGAGGCTGCGATTGTTGCCCTTTTGGCCAGATATGGCGCTCTAGATTCAGATCACCCGATGGCGCGCAAGCGTTTGGGCGCCCCTTTGTTGAACTGTCGCGGAACATCTACTGGGATTGCAAAGGTGGCTGCGGGCTTTGCGTAGCATTTAAAACGTAGGCCGAAGTTACGCGGGAACAACGAAGTCCGATAGGGCATACCCTTGCAGAAACAACAGTGCCGTCAAATCCCCGTGGTTGACGCGGATGTCACATTCGGCCTGCACGCTGGGCTTGGCGTGTAAAGCCACTCCTGTCCCGGCAAGTTTCAGCATACCCAGGTCATTTGCCCCGTCGCCGACGGCCAGGACATCCTTTGGCGTCAAGCCGAGCCGTTTGCAAATCTGCTCTAGGGCTTCGACCTTTGCCGCACGCCCAAGGATTGGGGGGATCACCGCGCCGGTCAACTTTTGGTTCTGAACATCCAGGCGGTTTGCCCGGTGTTCGTCGAACCCAAGCTGTGCCGCGATCACGCTGGTGAAAGCGGTAAAGCCGCCGGACACCAATGCGGCATAGGCGCCGTTGGCTTTCATCGTCGCCAGCAGTGCCGGACCGCCAGGCATCAAAGTGATCCGTGTTTCCAGAACGGTAGCAATCGCGGTTTCGGGTAGGGATTTGAGCAAGCCGACGCGCTCCGTTAGAGCTTCACTGAAGTCCAGCTCTCCATTCATGGCGCGAGCCGTGACCTGTTTGACTTGTGGTCCAACACCGGCGACATCTGCCAACACATCAATGCATTCTTGCTGGATCATCGTGCTGTCCATATCTGCTATCAGCAGATTTTTTCGCCTGTTTTCAGCTTGTTGAACATTCATATCTACGCCGTCATTTTGCAGGTTTTGCCAAACGTCCCAATGATTGCATGCACGTTTGGGCAAGATGAATTCGGCGGCTTGACCTAGGGCGAGCCATCGCACTGTCCCGCCGCCCCAAGCATTGCGAAGGTTTTCAACGAGTGCAGATGACAGGCAAGACGGGCGAGAGACAAGAGTGACAATGAACATGCGTAAAGTTTCCGATTGGCGTCCAGGCAGATCACCTTTTGGTGCTTCGCGACGGCTTAGCGTCATTTTGCGCATTGTGAAACCGCATCTTAGGTCATAAGCACGCAGGTGGGACACCTCTCCCCAACGAGAGGCGCTTATCTGAAAGGGTAGCAGTTATGGCTATTACAAAACCGGCGACGCGGCCGGTCAATCCGCGTTTTTCTTCGGGCCCTTGCGCCAAACCCCCCACATGGTCTTCTGATGCGTTAAGCGATGCCGTCTTGGGTCGTAGCCACCGCGCCACCATCGGCAAGAACAAGCTTAAAGCAGCAATTGACCAGACCCGCGCTGTGCTTGGTGTGCCGCAGGACTACAAGATTGGCATCGTACCTGCTTCAGATACTGGCGCTTATGAAATGGCAATGTGGTCGCTCTTGGGTCAGCGTCCCGTCGAAATGGTGGCTTGGGAAAGCTTTGGCGCCGGGTGGGTGACTGACGCAGTCAAACAGCTCAGACTGGATGCGACCGTTCACACGGCCACGTATGGCAAGATCGTCGATATGACGTCGCTCGATTATGATCGCGACGTTTGCTTCACTTGGAATGGAACAACGTCGGGTGTGCGGATGCCCAATGGCGACGCAATTCCTGCGGCACGCAGTGGGTTGACCTTGTGTGACGCGACCTCTGCTGCATTTGCCATGGACCTGCCTTGGGACAAACTCGACGCAACAACCTTTAGTTGGCAGAAAGTCCTGGGCGGAGAAGCCGCACATGGTATCCTGATTTTATCGCCTCGCGCTGTTGAACGGCTTGAAACCTACACCCCTGCTTGGCCCTTGCCCAAGATCTTCCGGTTGACCAAAGGCGGAAAACTGATCGAAGGCATCTTCCGCGGTGAGACGATCAACACCCCTTCAATGCTGTGTGTCGAAGACTATTTGTTCGCCCTCGACTGGGCAGAAAGCGTTGGTGGGTTACAAGGCATGATCGACCGCGCCGCAGTCAATGCGCAAACTCTTTGGGATTTCTGCGCTGCCACGCCTTGGATCGCAAATCTGGCGGCTGATCCAGCGACCCGTTCGACGACTTCAGTTTGCTTGAAGTTCACCGATGATCGAATCTCGGATGGTGCAGCTTTTGCCAAAGCTGTGGCAAAGCGGCTGGACGTCGAAGGGATCGCGCTTGATATCGGCGCGTATCGTGACGCACCACCCGGTCTTCGGATCTGGTGCGGCAGCACGGTCGAGACATCTGATATTAAAGCAATGTTGCCGTGGCTGTCATGGGCGTTCCAGTCCGAAATTGAGGCACTGGCTTAACCAATTTTGGGTCTCAACGGACCCGTACCCTCCGTTTATTTTTCTCACAATGTGAGAGCAATCAAAAGAAAAGGAGCCTATCATGGCCCCCAAAGTTCTCGTATCCGACAAGCTTTCTGGAACAGCCGTTCAGATCTTCCGCGATCGCGGCATCACGGTTGATTTCGAACCTGATCTGGGCAAAGACAAGCATCGTCTTCTAGAGGTCATTGGTCAATATGATGGTCTTGCGATTCGGTCGGCAACGAAAGTGACCGAGAAGATCCTTGAACAAGCCACCAATCTGAAAGTGATCGGGCGCGCCGGTATCGGTGTCGATAACGTGGATCGTGCAGCAGCATCCAAGAAAGGTGTGATCGTGATGAACACACCATTTGGCAACATGATCACGACAGCGGAGCACGCCATTGCAATGATGTTTGCAGTTGCGCGTCAAATTCCCCAGGCGAGTGCTTCGACTCATGCCGGGAAATGGGAAAAATCCAAGTTCATGGGGGTCGAGCTGACCGCAAAAACACTTGGCGTGATTGGCGCCGGTAACATCGGTGGAATCGTATGCGAACGTGCGCGTGGTTTGCGTATGAAAGTGATAGCATACGATCCGTTCCTCAGCGCAGAACGTGCCGATAAGTTAGGGGTACAGAAAGTCGAGCTGGACGAATTGTTGGCCCGGGCGGATTTTATCTCACTACATGTTCCACTGACAGATGCCACAAAGAACATCCTTTCCAGGGAAGCTCTCGCCAAGACGAAAAAAGGCGTTCGAATTATCAATTGTGCACGTGGCGGTCTGATTGATGAACACGCTTTGGCGGATGCCCTCAGATCTGGTCATGTCGCGGGCGCCGCCCTTGATGTCTTCGAGATCGAGCCTGCATTGGACTCGCCGCTTTTCAACATACCCAATGTGGTCTGCACACCGCATCTGGGTGCCGCGACCACCGAGGCACAGGAAAATGTGGCGCTCCAAGTGGCCGAGCAAATGTCGGATTACCTTCTGACGGGCGCAGTCACCAACGCCCTGAATATGCCGTCCGTGACAGCGGAAGAGGCCAAAGTGATGGGACCCTGGGTCAAACTTGCCGAACATTTGGGGGCATTTGTCGGACAATTGACCGATGAGCCGATTCTAGAAGTTGGTATTTTGTACAATGGTGCCGTTTCAAAAATGAACCTAGACGCCCTGAATTGTGCGGCGGTGGCGGGAATCATGAAGGTCGCCAACCCCGATGTGAACATGGTGTCCGCTCCTGTGATCGCGAAAGAGCGGGGGATGAAAATCTCTACAACACGTCAGGACAAGTCAGGGGTGTTTGATGGCTATATCAAACTTGTCATTAAGACAGACAAGCGCGAGCGGTCTATCGCTGGCACGGTATTCTCAGATGGCAAGCCGCGCTTTATCCAGATCAAGGGGATCAACATCGACGCCGAGATTGGGCGATACATGCTTTACACGACAAATGAGGATGTGCCTGGGATCATTGGGGCTTTGGGAGTCACAATGGGTGAGAACGGTGTAAATATTGCCAATTTTACACTGGGTCGGTCTGGCGCTGGCGCCGACGCAATTGCCCTTTTATATGTCGATGCACCAATTCCAGAAATCGTTCTTGGGAAACTTGCTGAAATTGGGTTGTTCCAGTCCGTGCAACCGTTGGAGTTTGATGTAACCTGACAGCTGCCTCACCTTGCAACGTCGCT
>JBELMC010000030.1:0-29276 GCA_042096155.1 Dinoroseobacter sp. | reverse complement strand
TTCGGAGCAGTGAGTCAGAGAACAGGCATAAAATCAATGGCTCCTGAGCCTAGCTCCGGGGACCGTTGTCATCCTCGACAATCTCGCAACTCATAAGAATGCTGCCGCGGCCAAGGCTATGCGGGAAGCCGGGTGCTGGTTCCTGTTCTTGCCGCCATATTCCCCTGACCTGAACCCCATTGAAATGGCCTTCTCAAAGCTCAAGGCACACCTCAGGCGGATCGGAGCCCGCACCTTCACCGACATGTTCGAGGCCATCGCCCAAGTCTGCGATCTCTACGAGCCCCAAGAGTGCTGGACCTATTTCAGCGCTGCTGGATATATCTCAAGTTAAAGGCGGGGTGCTTTAGGTCGCGGATCAGCGGCGAAACCGCCGGAACTGGCTGTTCCAATTGCCAAAGGCGGGGGCAAATCGCGCCAAGGCGACCCAAGGCAACCCAAGGCGACCCGGTGCGCACGCGCCAGAAAACGGCGTCTAGAAACAGCCTGTTGTCCTTTGCTGTGACCCCGCAATCGCTGGTCTTTCCTGGAAAATACGGCTCAAGCCGCCGCCACAAAACATCCGATACCACAAACCGCAGCCCGTCCATCCAGACCTCCCTTTTGGGACTCTGAATCAGAAATCGACGAAAATGGAAATCCTGATTGCCACGGAACCTAGCGAAAATCCCGAGACTTTGGTATTATCCGCGTGTCGCGCGGATGTCTGTGCGCTGCGCTGGACAGCGGTTTTGCGACCTCGTCCGCGCGGGCCAAGGGAGGCTGCATCACATCGTTTGAGAGCCGGTCCAATACATCACTGCGATCCGTCAGATGATGCGCCACAATATGGATAACGGCATCGCTGCGTTGAACGGTGCCCTGAACATCAAGAACCCGCGCGCGTATGATCGTTTTGCGAAACGCCGCCATGACTTTGGGCCAAATGACCAGATTGGCGACACCGATTTCATCTTCAACGGTGATAAAACACACCCCCTTTGCACTGCCGGGACGTTGCCGGATCAAGACGAGTCCGGCCAGCTTTATCGCTTGGCCATTGCGCATTTGTGCCAAGACCGCAGTTGATTGATATCGCTGTGCTGTCATACTCTTGCGTAAGAAAGCCATCGGATGGGCCTTCAACGATAGCCGCATTGTTTGATAATCCGCCACCACGTGCTCGCAGGTTGGCATTTTGGGCAGATCGAAGTGCGGCTCGTCGCCCTCGTCTTTCTTTTCGGCAAACAGAGGAAGCTTTGGTGCATCTTGCAAGGCACGTGCATCCCAAAGGGCGTGTCGGCGATCTAGGGTCATTGATCGCATTGTATCGGCAGCGGCCAGTTTGCGCATTGATCTGGCATCCACATGGGCGCGCGACTTAAGATCCGCAAGATCGCGGAACGGTACATCCCGCGCGGCCATGATGCGGCCAGCCACATCCTTTCGTATACCATCGACCTGTCTAAGGCCAAGCCGCACTGCAAATCTGGTCACACTGACTGGCTCCAGGGTCATGTCCCAGTCGCTGTAGTTGACATCCGCAGGTCGCACGATGACACCGTGTTCGCGCGCATCCCGCACGATCTGAGCAGGGGCATAGAACCCCATAGGCTGCGAGTTCAGCAAGGCCGCACAAAACGCATCTGGATAGTGGCATTTGATCCAGCTTGAAACATAGACCAAATGGGCAAAGCTGGCGGCGTGACTTTCGGGAAAACCGTAATCGCCAAAGCCCTTGATTTGGTTGAAACACCGATGGGCAAACTCGGCCTCATACCCACGTTTGACCATGCGCCCGACCATTTTATTTTCGAGCGCCCCAATCGAGCCTTTGGAACGGAACGTTGCCATCGCCTTTCGCAAGTGGTTGGCTTCGTCGGGGCTAAACTCGGCCGCGACCATCGCCAGTTTCATGGCTTGTTCCTGAAAGATTGGCACGCCTTTCGTCCGGGATAACACATGGCGCAGCTCGTCAGGGTCATGCGGCGGGCTGGGCGCGGGATAGTGTTCCGCTTCTTTGCCAGCCCGTCTGCGCAGATAGGGGTGGACCATATCCCCCTGAATCGGTCCTGGCCGGACGATGGCGACCTGTATCACAAGGTCGTAAAATTCGCGTGGCTTCAAGCGCGGCAACATGTTCATCTGTGCGCGACTTTCGACTTGAAAAACGCCAACACTGTCACCACGGCACAGCATATCATAAGTAGCTGTGTCGTCCTGTTCGATGCTAGCGAGGGTTAGTTTTCGCCCGTGGTGGGCTTCGATCAGATCGAAGGCTTTGCGGATACATGTCAGCATACCCAGCGCCAGCACGTCCACTTTTAGGATACGCAGCTCGTTAATATCGTCTTTGTCCCATTCGATGAAAGACCGATCCGGCATCGCGCCGTTGCCAACAGGCACAGTTTCGACCAGTTTTTTTTCGGTCAGGATGAACCCGCCGACATGTTGCCCAAGGTGACGGGGCATACCGATCATCTGATCCGCAAGCTTAATGGTACGCGCCAGAAGCGGGTCTTTGAGATCAAGGCCTGCTTCTTCTGCCTCGCGCGCGCCGATTTCGCGCCCCCAAGAGCCCCAGATCGTCTTGGCCAAAGCACTGGTGATATCTTCTGATAATCCCATGACCTTGCCGACCTCTCGGACAGCCATACGTGGGCGATAATGAATGACAGTGGCGCATAAGGCGGCGCGGTCGCGACCATATTTGCCATAGATATGTTGGATCACTTCTTCGCGTCGTTCATGTTCAAAATCAACGTCAATATCAGGCGGCTCTTTGCGTTCTTCGCTGATGAAACGCTCGAACAGAAGGTCGTTTGTGTTCGGGTCAACAGCTGTAATTCCCAACACATAGCACACTGCCGAGTTTGCGGCGGATCCGCGCCCCTGACATAAAATCGCTGGTTTGCACGCGTACCGGGCGTAATTCACAATTTGGTGGATGGTCAGGAAATATTGGGCAATATTGAGCTTTTCAATCAGTGCGAGCTCTTTGTGAAGGGCCGATTTTACTTTGTCGGGCACGCCACTGGGATAACGCCACGCGGCCCCAGCCCAGGTTTGTTCGGCCAGATAGTCTTGTGGCGTGCGCCCCTCTGGCACAGTTTCGGTTGGATATTCATAAGCCAGTTCCCGCAAATCAAACCGGCAGGCGTCAGCAACCTCTCGGGTGGCTTGGATCGCATGTGGCCATCGGGCAAATAGCCGGATCATCTGGTTTGGGGATTTGAGATGCCGCTCGGCGTTGGCGTTCAGCAAAAATCCAGCCTTTTGGATTGTTGTCTTGTGCAAGATACATGTCATGACGTCATGCAAGGGGCGTCGGTCGGGCACATGATATAATACGTTATTTGTCGCAAGGATCGAAAGTCCGTGTGTTTTGGCCAGACAATCCAGCCGACTGATCCGCGCGATGTCATCGCCAGTATAGAGATAACTCGCCGCGATATGCCTAAGCGTTGGAAGCGCGCGTTTGAAACGGGGAAAATGTGTCTCGAACTGATCAAGCTGCGCACCGGGAAGAGCAATAAGCTGCACGCGTTCGCTGTGCTGTGCTAAGTCTTGAAGTGTGATGTCGCAGGCGCCTTTAAGCTGCCATGCGCCATCGGGATCGGTCATTTTCCCCTTCGACAGCAATGTGCACAAGCGGCCATATGCAAGACGATCACGAGGATAGGCCAGGAATTCTTCGCCCGTAACCAGTTTCAAATGACATCCAATAACTGGTGTGATCTGAGTTTTGCGTGTTGCGGCATGCAGCCGGACGACTCCAGCCATGGTGTTCAGGTCTGCACATCCCAGTTTGTCATATCCCAAAGCATGAGCTGTTGTGGCCAGATCGACTGCATCAGACGCACCCCGCAGGAACGAAAAGCAGGTTGTAAGCCCCAGTTCGACATAGGCCGCTTTAGGGTTGGGCTGAAAGCTGTCATTGTCGATGGTCCGGCGAGGATGCTGGTGGTCGTTTTCGGGCATCAGCACACCCGCCGTCTTGTAATGCTATACGTTTTCTGCGTCATCATGCGAAGCATCCGTGCACAAACCAACGCGGATCGCCGCCACGCCCATCTGCATGCAAACCTTCACGATATAGCCAAAATCGCTGCCCGTATTGATTCTCGATTTTAAAATAGTCCCTTAACCGCGTGCTAGGGCGATCTTTCCACCATTCCGGTGAAATTCGCTCGGGGCCGGAATACCGTGTGATCCGGTGTGTTTGACGGCGCCAGACAAATTGCACAGGCGGGCCTTCTGGCACGGCATATAGGACACGGATTTCTTCTGGGTGGTCAAACAGCCGCAATGGTCGATCTTTGACGACGGTCGGCTGTCCATGATCTGCGCGGGCCAGAGCGCTTGGGTGCCGCTCAGCACGTTCTGGAATATGGCTGGCATAGGCAACCGGATGGGTAACTGCGCGTGGACCAAATTTGGCGCTTAACCGATCAACCAAACGGGTTATGTGCAGATCGTCATCCGATCTGCCATCTAGCTGTATCTGCACATCGGGCATGTCTTCTACATCGGCAGCTTCAAGGGTGATCAGGTCAAAGCCAAAGCCGGGATTGATACGCTCGATTTTATCGCGAAACAGGGCGTACAAGTGATCAGGATCACGTGTCACGGCAGAGGTTGCGACCGTTACGTGGCTGACATCTCCGTCGGTGCGGTAGATTTGTAAATGCAGGCGACGGCAGCCTTGATTTTCTGTTTGAAGCGCGGTGCACAAATCTTCACATAGCTTAGGAAGATAGGGTTTAGGGTCGAGAACAGGTTCGGCCAACCGGCTATGAGCGCGCAAACGCGGCGCGGCGTCTTGGCTTGCAACGGGTTCTGCCAATGTGCCTAACACTTGATCCATCCGCATCAAGGGATTGGCGTTGAGCGGTGCTCTGACAAACCGTCGCGCTAAAGTGCGTCGCGGTACATCTTGTACTGCGCCAATGGTTTTCAGCCCCAAACGTCGCAGCAATATCACCGTTTCGCCTGTTAGCCTTAACGCTGATACGGGCAAACTGCTTATCTGTTGGGTGATATCGCTTTGCGTGCAAATAGATCGGGCGGGACCAAAGCGTGCCAAGGCCCATGCTGCCCCCCATGTCGGTGCAACAGCTAAATGGGCTTGCAGTCCCAGCAATGACATCTGCGTTTCCATATCCACCAACATGGCGGCTTCCCCACCCAAAAGGTGATCTGATCCAGTGGTGTCTAGGATCATACCGTCATCCCCGTCACGGACGCTCCAAGGGCACCAGCGTCTGGCCCACAAAACAAGTTGGTCAAGCGCGGCTCTGTCCCCGGCGATATCAGCATCGCCGACCTGCAAGTCGGGGCAAATAGCGCGCATATCCACGATTCGTGCCCCTTGAGTGATCCCGTTGGTGCGGGCTGCCCGATTGGCCGCATGGACAACCGGGCCATGATGGCCGTCGCGTGCCAATACGAATGGTACGTCATCCAGCGGTGCGTTGCCTTGCTGGTCGCTTATCCGCTGCCATCGCTCCATCGCGAATTGGGGCAGTGATATTGAGACGATCCGCCTCGCTGTCATAATGTGCCACCCACTGTCCTGGTTTGAACCGCCGCGACCGGAACAAACCGAGCGACCACTGAGGCAGACCCGGTGCTTGCGCATCGTAGATGTGGGATGCGGACGGCACAGAGCTCACACGCCATCTGTCGCGTGCTGCGCTGAGATCTGGAGACGCCGCGCGCCGTATCAACCAGCAAGGCACGCTCGAGGCCTCGGAGCGTAGGGCAAGCCGCTTGGTGGCCGTAAAGCTGAGCGCGGGCGGATCGCCCCAGATCTCGCCAATCACGGCGCCCAAAGCTTTGCATCGTAATCCATCCTCCATCGCCCAAAGAACGTCGATTGCCCGAGGTAAATCCACTAAGATCACTGGTCTGGTCACATTGAAACCGGCCAGGTAAGGTCGCCCCGCTTCTTTGCGAGACACCCGATCTTGCACCCAAAGAAGCGGTGCGTGTCCGTTTCCCAATCGCGCCAATAAAAAACCAATACATGCCGCGTCTATGACCGTATCTGAGAAGATCTCTGATAGGGTGTCGCAAGCATTATCGGGTTTATCTGGTCCCGACATGAGGATGCGCACAGATGTCATCGGGCAAACTCCGAATCTGCTATATGTTCCTTATTTGTTCTATTTCAGAAGGCAATTTGCGTCAACCAGATCACCTCGCACGCAAGACGCTGTCGGGCTTACGCGCTTAAGTAAGGGGACATTGGGCCGGTGGCCGCAACGGCGATGATCGTGGACATGCCCGAGCGCGGCACAATGATCACGAAAGAGGCCGCGCACCTGGCCTGCCGCGCGCCGGTCACTCGGCAGTCGGGGAGTTGGAAGGGCAAGGCCCGCATCTTCGGCGGCCGCCACGGACTGCGCACTTTGCTGTTTATGTCGGCTGTCATCGCAACCCGGTACAATGCCCCGCTCAGGAAGATCTACCGCGCGCCCTAGGTGTACAGTCCCAGTGTGTGGTGGTCTAATGATCTGTGACCATCAGAAGGACAAACTATGGGACAAATTCTTCACGGGAGCGCCAAGACCACGCACGCCGTCCGAACTCTCATACAGCGATCGAAAGCTTCGAACGCGGCATTGAGCCGAGAGCTTGGGATCAACGTCCAAAACGGTTGCCAAATGGCGCAAACGCGATCACGTACATGACGCTGCAATGGGGCCGAAGGAAGCGCATTCCATGGGTCTCAGCATCGAGGAGGAAGCGGTGATTGTGGCGTTCCGGCGCCATACATTGCTGCCACTGGATGACTGCCTGTATGCCCTTCTACCGACGATCCCGCATCTGACCCGGTCGTCGCTGCATCGATGTTTGCAACGGCATTGTATCTCGCGGTTGCCGGAGGTTGAAGGTGACAAACCGAAGAAGACGTTCAAGCGCTACCCGATTGGGTATTTCCATATCGACATTGCCGAAATGCGCACCGGCGAAGGTAAGATCCGCCTCTTCGTGGCCATCGACCGAACCTCAAAGTTCGCCTATGTGGAGCTGCATGAGCGAGCGGGCAAGATGGTGGCCGCCCAATTTTTGCGCAATCTGATCGCGGCGGTGCCTTACAAGATCCACACGATCCTGACGGATAACGGTATCCAGTTCACCAATCGCAAACACGACACATCAGCCTTCGAGCACATCTTCAGTCGCGTTTGCCACGAAAATAACATTAACCAGCGCCTGACCAAGGTAAACCAAACCACCCCTGGACGAAGGGACAGGTCGAGCGCATGAACCGAACGATCAAAGAGGCAACGGTCAAACGGTATCATTACGACACCCATTCCCAGCTTGAAACACACGTCACCGATTTCATTGCGGCTTACAACCACGCGCGGCGACTGAAGACCCTGCAGGGTCTCACGCCATTCGAATACATCTGCAAAATCTGGATCGTAGAGCCAGATCGTTTCAAGGTAAACCCAACCCACCACATGCCGGGACTATACAATTTTAGCGCTGTTTGAGCTGCCTGAGAGGCAGACATGGCGATTTCAGACAGACTCATCCTCATGCCAGAAGCCTTCGTCGGACGAGGAAGAGGTTGCCGAGCGCGAACAGGGTGAACAGATGTGCTAGGCTCTCTGCCAACCCGCGATACCGCGTTTTCATGTGACCGAACTTTCGCTTGATGACCCGGAAGGGATGTTCGACCTTGGCACGCACCAAGGCGATGATCCGGTTGATTTTCTCGTCGATGGGGTCGAGCTTGCCGCCCTTGGCCGCCTTGCGCATGACGCCCCAGACTTGGCATCTTTGCTAAAGACTGCCTCGCGTGCGGTGCTGACAAAGCTCTTTTCGGCCCAGACCGATTTCTCCGCGTCATGGAGCAGTTCATCCCAGACCCGGCTGTCATGCAGCTTTGCGGTTGTGGCCTCGAGGCTATGGACGATGCCGCTTTCAGGCTCCACGCCAATATGTGCCTTCATGCCGAAGTACCAGTCTATACCCTTCTTTGTCGAAGACATCTTCGGTCTCGTACCTTGGCCTTGTTCTTGGTCGAAGACGCCAGATCGATGATCGTCGCATCCACCAGCGTGCCAGAGGTCAGAGTGATTCCCTTGTCAGCCAGATACGCGTTCACTTCGGCGAAGTTCGCCCCGGTCAACCCGTGACGGTCCAGCAGGTGCCAGAAGTCGAGGATCGTGGTCTCGTCCGGGATACAGTCACCGCCCAGCTCGATCCCGGCAAACCGAAGCATCGCCTCTCTACCATGCAGCGTCTCTTCCGCCATCGGGTCGCGCAGGGCCTACCAATTCTGCAGGAAGTAAATGCGCAGCATTGTCTCCAGCGGCCTCGGAGGCCGCCAACCCTTCGGCCCAACCTCCGGGTAATGAGGCGCGATCAGGGCCAGCAGCCGTCCCCAGAGAACCACCGCATCCATCTCTGCCAGAAACTCCTCGCATCGTGTGACCTTCTTCTTCATTACACCACGAAGTCCGGGAATGGCGGGCTGTTTGGGCATCGGCGCGGTCTTCTTCGGTCGATGCCTGCAGCCTACCACATCACACCAAAAACAGCAGATTTTTCAGACTTCCCGTAAGTGAATTTTTGATTGCATTAAAACGGTTAAGCTAATTAAGTGAATTCCAAAAACACCATAGGATAAGATGATATATGTCAATAATATTAATAGAGGCCCGTCGCTCGTTTGCGTAAAAATTCCCAGTAACGTACTACCAATTACGAGGGCGAGAGAAGAAATAAGGATCGAAAAAATTAAACGAATGGTCGAAAAAAGTGATGGGTTCGAAAACGATAGAAACGCAATTTGACTAAGTAGAATAATAACGAAAGAAAAATTGACCGCGCGTTCGACCAATAAATATTTATCAACCAATGGACTAAATGGTATTATACCTAGGATAGCGCTTAAAAGGGCCAGAGCGAGATGAAATAAAAAAAATATGCAGGCAACTGATTTTCGGAAGAAAAGGGTCAGACCACTGGCAATGAAAACAAGAGCCCAAGATAAACGCATATTTGAGCCTGAGGCATTTTCTTTTTCTATTACTTCTATAGTAATTTTAAAATTTGTAAAATCCACTATTTGGGTTAGATGAATACTTATCAGAAAATCGCCTAAGGCCGAAAGTAAAAGTTCAAAAATTACTGGAAATAACGCTAAACACAAGATGATACCGGTTCCGGCTCGTGGCCAAGTCAACATCAGATCAAGTTACCACTCTTTATTGTATGTATGATCAATTTTTCTAGTTTCATCGAATTTTAAACAACTTGATTCTCCGCGAATGCGCCAAAAAACGAACCCCAAGACGAGCATGACAGAAGTCAAGTATAACATCAAAATAAGAACTAAAATCATTTTTTCACTGGTTAATCTTCGTGCTGGCTGCGGAATCGAATAGTTTTATCCCAATGTGGTGCGATCCTAAAAAAGCGATCATAAATTAGTCTAAAAAGCCCAGCAACAGACGCCGCCATACTTATAAAGGAGGACAAATAAAGTAAGGGCGCTGCTGTAAATGCCTTTGGTTGCTTATCATGTACACAACCGGCCGCAATTTGATAATATGGTGCAAAATTCCCAAAAGAACAAAATATAGCTATAGTTGGTATCAGAATCACAATAGGCCCTAACGTTCCTGTGATTGTAGGAATAGTGAGTGCTGCAAATAGTGTGAGCATGGTGAGTGTCGGAACCGCATAAAATAGGAGAACAATTGCTGCGTCAAGTTTCGCAAAAAAATTTTGCTTTGAAGTTAACAGGACAGGGAAAAAATAGCGAAAGAGACAGTCGTTATGGCCATATGACCACCGCCTTACTTGTTTAAAACGAACGTGCCAGTTCTCTGGACTTTCTTCGTAGCACAAAGCATCGGCTACATAAGCAACACTTTTGCCCATAAGAAATAGTCGGTATGTTAAGTCTGTATCCTCTGTAAGAACTTCGGTCAGCCATCCGCCAGTCGCTTCAAGATCTGAGCGACGCACTGCACCGCATGTTCCGCCAAATTGCGGAAGCAATCCGAGCTGGTGTCGCATATTTTGATCAATTGCATACCCGGCCCGTCTTTCTAGATCGATCAATTTTGTTAGTAAATTTTTGTCTGTATTGTAGGGGACCACGCGCCCCATAGTGGCACCAACGCGCGGATCTTCGAATGGTGCTATCAGTTTTCGAATTAACCCCCGCTGCGGTAAATAATCTGCATCAAAAAATACAAATATATCCGACACACTATTTTTAATTGTGTCAGCAAGAGCTGCGGGTTTGCCAGGGACTGCATCTGTGGCCCTATGAAAGACTTGGATACGCGGATCGAGTCCTGCATAGTATTCTGCGATCTCTCCGGTTTTATCGGACGATCGATCATTGATCACAATGATTTTCATTTTACTTGCTGGGTAGCTAATTTTTCGCATAGCATCTAAGCACCCAGAGATTACCATTTCCTCATTATGGGCTGGTATCAACACAGTTACTGTTGGCAGCTTTTCGTTAGCGATGGGCGGTGCAGATTTTTGTGAGTAATTTTTATTCAGCACCAAAAATAGCGTTGTAAATAGTAGTTGTCTTGCCAAAATGATGCTGATCAAGAGGGACGATACAAATATGAAAAATGATATTGCTGTGAGCATGAGGTCCTAGAATTGGAAATTGACCCCGATCGAACCGCCCTGAATATTAAAAAGATCAGATTTTACGTACTCACCACGCATCACGAGGGTGGAAGAATTCCCGAGGTCGTAGGTTAGAAAAGGTCTGACGGTCCAAAAACGGTTTTTTACAGTGGTCGTGGTGGAGGCTTCATAGGCGCTGTCGCCCACTGAGCCGGAGAGGCCAACGGTCCATGACTGGCCGCTGACATAGGTGATCGCACCACCAATTTCCCACCCCGTATTTCCGCCCGGATTTGCCCCGCTTACAAATGCATTTGCTTGAGTGATGACAAAGCCGCCATTCTCATTTGGATCATAGTATTTGACAGTTTCGCCACCGATCCTTGTGACATCACTGCCATTGCGAAATTTCGAATGACTTGCGAGAATTGTCAACAGAGTCCCTGCCTCGGGACCATTGTCGATCGTTAACACGCCCTCCACAAAAAATTCTGGAAGAATTCCTGTATTTGTCGTTGATGTCCCGAAGGTGACACGCCCGGTTGTAACGCCAAACTTTCGTGATAGGCCCGCAGCGGCGTAGGTTGCGTTTTCCTCACGGTCCTGGCGCGCAATATCGTAAACGATCTCCGTATCGTCTGAGATGGAAACTGCGCCTGTCAAAGCTGTTGTCCGCCGATCCTGTAACCCATTGTCGACATTCAAATATCCAAAGGTAAGATTTGCTCTACCAGAATGATTTTCAGCGAGGGCTGGCAGCGCCAAGCTGAGGAAAGTTGCTGTGACCACCAAAGAAAAAAAACGCGTCATGGCTGAAGAGGATCCAGACTAATTAAGGTTATCCTCAAGTTACACATGCAAACCGGCGTTACAACTTATGACAGAGTTATTATGCGAACGGCCACTCGCCCGTGATTTATCTATCACGCCTTGTAATCCAAGGGCCGTTGTATGAAGCGCGTTGGCGATTCGGAGTGCAGATTTTCCATCGCCGAAAGGGTTCGTGACCCTTGGCAGCATGAATTTGCCGTTCAACGCATCTGCAACACTCTGCTCGATGCAGAGATTGTCCGAACCCGTCAACCTGGCGAACCCGGCCTCCACGGCTTCGGGACGCTCTGTCTCGTTACGCATGACGAGGACCGGTCGCCGTAGAGATGGCGCTTCTTCTTGAATACCACCGGAGTCGGTCAGAATTAAGTCGCTCTTTTGCATTAAAAAAACGAATTTTGTGTAATCTACGGGATTGATAAGTTTGATATTTTTACTGTTTCCCAACGCCGCAAGTACTGGCCCGCGCACGGCGGGATTGGGATGGATGGGGAGTATGAATCCAATATCAGAAAAACGCCGCGCAAGATTTCTGAGTGCTTCGCAAATACCGAGGATTCCAGTCCCATGATTTTCTCGGCGATGCAACGTCACGAGAATCATTTTCATTGGCATCTGCTTTGTGGCATACCAACTTTCCAACTCCGCGTATAGGCGGCGATCATAGCGTAGGCGCTCAACTGTGTGCAAAAGAGCATCTACGACAGTGTTCCCGGTGACGATAATTTCGTTTCTTGGGATACCTTCATCAAGCAAGTTGTCTTTTGCAGAAATCGTGCTGGCGAAATGAAGCCGGGCAAAACGGGCGATCATGCTGCGATAGCCTTCCTCAGGCCAAGGACCATCAAGGTTACCTGTTCGCAAACCGGCCTCAACATGAGCAACACTTATCTTTGTATGAAAGCTGCCCAATGCCGCCGCCGCCGCCGTCGCAGTATCGCCATGTACGACAAACCAGTCAGGGTTATATTGGCAAGCGAGGCTTTCGACCTGAGACAAAACTGCACCAAAACGAGCGTTCAGATCTGGTGCAGTATCTGACAATGTCCCAAAACTATCGGGCGTGATGTCAAACTGCGCAAGCGCTTGAGCAGCAAGATCAGGGTGCTGACCGGTCAGGTGAACCAGACAGCGATTTCCAGAGATTTTACGGATTGCGCGAATGACGGGCGCGAGCTTAATCGCCTCGGGTCGCGTGCCGATACAAACGCAGATTTTCATGGAACGTGCTGCCCTTCCAATTGCCCCAAGGCCCAAAAACAGGATTCGGCCTTTGGACATTACTCCTGCACGAAAAGGGGTTAAGGTCGCGTTTATGACCTTCGGTGATGCCAGTCTACAACGTCGTCACGACAGATTTTCCATCTTTTTCGACCACAAAGATCCGTTGCACATCTTGCTCAAGCGCGTCGAACACCTCCGGTCCTGTCCCGGTCATCCAAGCTTGTGCGCCTAACATCTTTAGCTCAGTATATAGCGCTGCGCATCTGTCTGCATCAAGATGGGCAGCGACCTCATCCAAAAGCAACAAAGGCGCTGTGGCGCAATCCGCTTTCAGAGCACGGGCATGGGCGAGAACAATCGACAACAGAAGGGCTTTTTGCTCGCCCGTTGAGCAGTCGACGGCACGCATGTTCTTTGCTGTGTACTTACCCATTAAATCAGCACGATGGGGGCCAATCAAACTGCGGCCTGCCGCCATATCTTTACGACGATGATGATTTAGGTCCGCGCTGAGTTGATCTGCAGTGTAAAAACCACAATCAGTACCATCAGGATTCAGCAAAGTAAGAGCGCATTCGGGAAAGGCGGAACCCCCTGAGCGGATCGCATCACTCAGACGCTTAATTGTTTGCAAACGGTTGGCATTTAGCGCAGCGCCAGCTTCTGCCATCTGTCGTTCGAGGGCGCCATACCAACTGGGTTCAACCACTTGATTTTTGAGCAGCCGGTTACGCTCCCGCATGGCTTTCTCATAGGCAAGTGTATGGTCGGCATGAGCGGCAAAAAAACTGAGGCAAAGACGGTCAAGGAACCGACGTCGGCCGTCTGCGCCTTCGACCCAGAGCCGGTCCATATTAGGAACCAGCCAGACAATTCGGCAAACACCGCCCAAGGTATTTTGTGGAACAGTTTTATCGTTGAGCTGAACGAAGCGGTGGGCACTTTGTTCAGCCCCAGTTTGGATTTGGTGAGAAATATCAGCGTTGTAAAGCTCCGCCGAGACTTTCCAGCCCACGCTTTCGGGCCTTCGCGCAACATCAAAGCTGGCAGCGCGGCGCAGCCCTCTCCCAGGGGACAAAAAAGAGAGCGCTTCCAAAATATTGGTTTTACCGGATCCGTTTGGCCCGAAGATTGCAACAGGCCGCTGATCAAGATGCAGTGTAAGCTGCCCGTGCGATCTGAAATGCGACAGACGCAAGTGGCTCACCCACAAGCCAGCCATCTGGAGCCCCTTTGCTGTGGTGTCAGACACGCATTGGCATAACGACATAGATGGCGGATGTATCGCCGCCCTCGCGCATCATTGTCGGATCGCCAGACGAGTTGAACATGAACACGGCATTCTCCCGGTCGACTTGGCTCGCAATTTCTAGCAAGTATTTGGCATTAAATCCGATTTCTAGCCGCTCATCGCCATAAGACACAGCCAGCTCTTCCTCGGCTGCGCCGCTATCTGGCGCATTTACCGAAAGGATCAACCTATCTTCATCCAACGAAAGCTTGACTGCACGAGACCGTTCCGAACTGACCGTGGCCACACGATCCACGGCTTTCGCGAAGTCACTGGCATCAACTTCCAATTTCCGGGTGTTCCCGTAAGGAATAACCCGCGTGTAGTCGGGAAAGGTGCCATCGATCACCTTCGACGTCAGGGTGATGGCAGGGGTGGCAAATCGCGCCTTAGTCTCGGACACTGATACAGCGATTGAGATATCGTCGTCGTCGAGCAGTTTACGCAGCTCGTTGACTGTTTTACGAGGCACGATCACTCCTGCCATACCTGAGGCATTCTCAGGCAACTTTGCATCTATTCTGGCAAGGCGGTGCCCATCGGTCGCAACACAGCGCAAGACATGGCCATCCTCACCATCAGCGACATGCATATAAACGCCATTCAAATAGTATCTGGTTTCCTCATTCGAGATCGCAAACTTCGATTTGTCGAACAAACGACGAAGAGTCGGAGCCGCAATTGAGAAGTTACAATCGTATTCCGAGCTGGCCATAATCGGGAAATCTTCGCGAGGCAGCGTTGCAAGCGAGAAATTCGAACGTCCCGCTTCAACCGCGAGGCGGCCTTTTGTGCTGTCCTCGGTCAGTTGAACTTGCGCACCGTCGGGGAGTTTACGGACAATTTCATGCAACAGGACAGCAGAAACTGTGGTGGCGCCTGCGCGTTCGACGATAGCGTCCGTCTTGTCCACGACCTCTATGTCCAAATCTGTCGCGCGGAAGCTGACAGAATTACCCTCCGCCTCTATCAAGACATTGGCAAGAATAGGAATAGTGTTGCGGCGCTCAACAACAGATTGTGCTTGGTTAACGGCCTTTAAAAGGGCGGCGCGCTCTATACTGATCTTCATTCCCAATGCTCCTTCACGGAGCTGCGACCCTAACGACTAGGACGGCAACCTCAAGTGTTTCTTGGGATTTGTCGCTATGTTTCCTGAGACCGTCAAGGTCTCAGGGCATTTTCGAACATGTCTCTCAAGATTCAAGCGTCCGCCGCAAGATCGTAACATCTTCGGCGATACGCCCGTCAGTCTCTTGAAGTTCGGTGATCTTACGTACTGCATGGATCACCGTGGTATGATCGCGGCCGCCGAACCTGCGCCCAATTTCGGGCAATGAGCGCTGCGTCATTTTCTTTGCAAGATACATGGCGACCTGACGAGGTCGGGCGATTGTGCGGGTGCGCTTAGGCCCAAGCAAATCTGAGATCCGAACATTATAATGTTCAGACACCTGTCGCATAATCTCGTCTACCGTAATCTTTCGTTCAGATGCGCGCAGCACATCCGCCAGACATTCTTGCGCCACTTCGAGCGTAATTTCACGGCGTACAAGCGAGCCGAATGCAAACAAGCGAACCAGAGCACCCTCAAGGACGCGAACATTGGTGCTGATTCGGTGCGCAAGAAACTCCATCACGCCATCTGCGATCACGATCGAATCGTCCATCGCCAAATGCTCTTCTAGTTTTTGTTGAAGTATGCCGAGGCGCAGTTCGTAATCTGTCGGGTGTAAGTCAACGACGAGGCCACGTTGTAGCCTCGATTTAATGCGTTCCTCAAGGCCATCGATTTCGCCAGGTGCGCGGTCAGCCGACAAAATAATTTGTTTCTTCTGGTCGATCAACGCATTGAAGGTGTGGAAGAATTCGTCTTGT
Organism: Dinoroseobacter sp.; assembly: GCA_042096155.1. GTDB lineage: Bacteria > Pseudomonadota > Alphaproteobacteria > Rhodobacterales > Rhodobacteraceae > Dinoroseobacter. The sequence goes on along the minus strand of JBELMC010000030.1, from coordinate 13,447 downwards.
GTATTGTCCTTGCCGGCAATGAATTGTACGTCATCGACAAGCAGAATATCGACAGAGCGGAACAAATCCTTAAACGCAATCGTATCGCGTTGACGCAAAGCACGGACGAAACGGTACATAAACTGTTCAGCTGACAAATACAGTGCTTTCAACTCTGGGTTACGATGCTGGGCCTCCCATGCAATCGCGTGCATCAAGTGCGTTTTTCCCAACCCAACGCCGCCGTACAAGAATAATGGATTGAAGCTTACGGGACCGCCTTCAGCAACACGGCGTGCGGCCGCATGAGCCAGCTCGTTTGGTTTGCCAACGACGAAGCCGTCGAACGTCAGGCGGGGATCAAGAGACGTAGATGGTTCTGGAGCCGAGCTTTCATGGATCCGAGAGCCAGAGACGATCTCACGGTCAGCATTTTTTGCGGTGATTTTAGTGAGGACCGGGCGTGGCACAGCGACCCGAGAGACATCAAAAACGATTCTGTCGACGCGTATTCCAGCGCGGTTCAAGTGGTGCAGAATACGATCGCCAAAATTATTTTGAACCCATGTTCCAACAAAGCTTGTAGGAACATCAAAATGAACAACGCTGTTGCTGCACTTTCCAAAGCGCAAAGGCTCAATCCAAGTCGTGTAATTATTACTTCCTACTTCTTTCTCAATCTCACTTCTTACACGCCCCCACGTATCCTCAGTCATTCTAAGTCCCTTTGTTATTAATAACAGTATTACCTGTTTTATTGCCGCCAGAAGACGACTCCCCCACTGTGATACTCATCCACGACAGGTAGGGGCCCACAAACACGGCCCTAATCCGAATTTCGCTCATGACGGCATTCTTTATGAGCCGCTCACAAGATTCCCTTCGAATAACCACTCGCTTGAAGGTGTCGTATGTACGTCAAAGGCTGGCCTGGTTTGCCAAGTGCCAATAGACACGGTGTTCAGACGGGCCAGTGTTGAAAGTTTCAACACAAAACCGCGGCTCTCTATACTCTACCCGACCAGGAAGCAGAATCCTGGCTCCTTGCTTGTTATACCTGTCGAAAAGACTCGCTACGCCCTTTGATTAGCAAGAGCTGTGGACGGTTCCAACAGAACAACTCTGTTGACTCAAGCTTTCAGCGAAACGAATCTGATTCCCGGTATGCGTGTACTGCTCACGATTTCTTTACCCGCTTGAAATCGCGCCCAAAACAAAAAAACGCCCCGGAACGGGGCGCTGAATGTGTTGCAAATGTGCAAGGATCAGGCTGCGAGTGATTTGATCCGTGCAGAAAGGCGCGACATTTTCCGCGACGCTGTATTTTTATGCATGACGCCCTTCGTGACGCCGCGCATGATTTCAGGCTGAGCGGATTTCAGCGCGATCGCTGCAGCGGCCTGATCACCTGAGGTGATAGCCTCTTCAACTTTGCGCAAGAAGGTGCGGATCCGCGAACGACGCGCTTTGTTTACTTCGGTGCGACGCTGCGTTTGGCGTGCGCGTTTTTTTGCTTGAGGCGAGTTGGCCATGAAGGCTCCCACTGATGAATAGAGTGTAGAATGCTGAGATAGTGCTGTTAAGAGGGACTGCGACCCAAGTCAATACAAGCTGTACTGCTTTTTCCCAGACAAACTCGACAAACCGCGACAGTACATCACTTGTCGCGGAACTGCGCAGCACGTTTTTCCTGGAACGCATCCATGCCTTCGCGCTGGTCTTCTGTTGCAAATAACGAATGAAATAGACGCTTCTCAAACAGAAGGCCTTCGCGCAATGTCGTTTCGTAACTGCGATTGACCGATTCTTTCACCGCCATTGTGGTGACTGAGGATTTTTCGGCAACTTTATGGGCCGCTGCAAGGGCTTCCTCGACCAATTTCTTGGCGGGCACAATCCGCGAGACCAAGCCGGACCGCTCGGCCTCCTCGGCGCCCATAAAGCGACCCGTCAGATGCATTTCCATGGATTTCGATTTGCCCACAAACCGAGTCAGGCGCTGGCTGCCACCCAACCCAGCAATGACGCCGAGGTTGATCTCAGGCTGCCCAAACTTTGCGGTATCCGCAGCAATAATAAAATCGCACATCATCGCAAGCTCGCAGCCGCCCCCTAACGCATAGCCCGCAACCGCCGCGATAATTGGCTTACGGCATCTTAAAAATGTCTCGGCCTCTGGTCCAAATAAATCTGCGGTGAATACATCTACAAAGCTTTTGGGGGCCATCTCTTTGATATCTGCTCCAGCGGCAAATGCCTTTTCAGAGCCGGTGATCACAGTGCACCGCACCTTATCATTACCTTCACCCGCGGTCAGGGCGTCGCACAGTTCGCCAAGCATCTCGGAATTTAGCGCGTTCAGCGCTTCTGGCCGGTTCAATCGAATCAACGCAACGTGGTCCGTGACTTCAACGACTATGGTTTTGTAGGCCATGCGGGGATGCTCCGTTACGCGGCTCAGATTGGCAGAGTTACCAAATGGAGCAAAGTGTTCAAGTTATCTTTGACATCGTGGACAGAAGAACGTTGAGCGCGCAGACTGGACGACCCGGTTAATTGTGCCATCACAAGCGTGGGTTCGGCATGGCTGTCCTTCACGCCCATAGACCCGAAAATTGTGCTGAAAGTAGCCAAGGTCACCATCTATTTGTCGAAAGTCTTTCAATGACGAACCTCCAGCGTCGATGGCTTCGGTCAAAACCTCCCGTATGCTTGACACCAATCTCTCCAAGCGATTGCGGCCAATGTGTCCAGCGCGGCGTTTGGGAGAAATCTGAGCACGGTGAAGTGCCTCGCATACATAGATATTTCCGAGACCTGCGACGATTCTCTGGTCGAGCAAGGCGATCTTGATCGGACTGCGTTTGCCTTTGAGTTTTGCAGCCAGATAGTGGCTGTCGAAAGTATTGCTGAACGGCTCGGGTCCGAGCACGCTCAACAGCTTATGCGCCTCAGCCCTAGCCGTTTGCACCAGATCCATGGCCCCAAATCGTCTTGGATCGTTAAACACAATCCGAGCACCAGAGCTGAGAGCAAAAATAACATGGTCGTGCTTTTCAAGAGCCGGAATTTGGTGCGCAAATTGGGCGGTCTCTTTGGATATGTCCTGTCCAAAATGTATCAAAATTCGGCCCGACATCCCCAGATGGATCAGCAATGATTCTCCACCAGACAGATCTGCGAGCAAGTATTTCGATCGACGCCGCAACAGTTCAATTTTTTGCCCTTCCAGCCGGTCAGCCATTTTGTCGGGAAATGGCCACCGCAAATCCGGCCTTCGAATGTCGGCGCGCTCGATCACCTGCCCCGTCAAAACCGGCTCCAGCCCGCGGCGGACTGTCTCGACTTCGGGAAGTTCGGGCAAACAGTGGTCTCCTTGGTCCGTCTGTGCGTTGTAACGCCTGGACAGCGGCCTATAAGAAAGCAGAGAAACTTTCTACGGCAAAGGCTCATGAACAACAACTTAGAAAAAACCACCCATTTTGGCAAAACGACGGTGCCCGAATCCGAGAAAGCCGGATTGGTGCATGGTGTGTTTTCATCCGTCGCCTCGAAATATGACATCATGAACGATGTGATGTCGGTTGGGATCCACCGGGTGTGGAAAGATGCGATGATGGATTGGCTTGCACCGTGCAACGGACAACGCCTGTTAGATGTCGCAGGCGGCACAGGCGATATTGCGTTTCGGTTTTTGAAACGTGCGCCACGGGCAAGCGCTGTTGTGTTGGATATGACAGCCGACATGCTGGAAAACGGTCGACTTCGCGCCGAGGCCGATCAAATGGCCGATCGCCTGGACTGGATCGTCGGCGATGCCATGGCGCTTCCGTTCGAAGACAATAGTTTTGATGTTTACACGATCAGTCTCGGTATTCGGAATGTCACTCGGATATCCGATACATTATCGGAAGCTTTCCGCGTGTTAAAGCCGGGCGGTCGTCTCGTCGTTCTCGAATTCAGCCAGTTGCCAAATCCGGCGATGCAGTGGGTGTATGACCGGTATTCCTACAACGTCATTCCCCAAATGGGTCAGGTGATTGCTGGTGATCGAGACAGCTATCAGTATCTTGTTGAATCTATTCGGAAGTTTCCGGATCAAGAAGCTTTTGCATCCATGATCCGAGCGGCTGGTTTTGGTCAGGTCAAGTATCGAAACCTATCGTTTGGGATTGTCGCGTTACACTCGGGCTGGAAGTTGTAAGTGCGGGGCCCCCATAATATTTGGCGTTTAATACGGACAGGCGCCACGTTTGAGCGCACCGGCGCTATGCGTATGGCGCTGGAGGCCATGGAGGCACCGGTCGGTTTACGGGTTGCCGCTCGCGTGTTGGGCTGGCCATTCCAATGGCTGGGCCTTCGAGGCGATCCGAACACGCCCCCTATACCACGTGCCCTGACCGCTCTAGGACCTGCGTACATCAAGTTTGGCCAAATTATGTCGACACGACCTGATGTCGTTGGGGACGAACTCGCTCAGGAACTGCGCGTCCTACAAGATAAATTACCCGCTTTTTCCATTGAAGACGCCAAAAAGACTGTTCAGGCCGAAATTGGTTTATCGGTCGATGAGCTTTTTGCAGAGTTCAGCGAGCCTGTTGCCGCCGCATCTATCGCGCAAGTCCACAAAGCACGGCTGGCAGAAACTGGGGAACCCGTGGCCGTAAAGGTGCTACGGCCGGGGATTGAGAGGGCCTTTCAGAAAGATATTGATGCATTCTATTTCGCGGCATCGCTTATTGAGATGCTTTCGCCTGCATCACGCCGCTTGAGGCCGTTAGAAGTTATCAAACATTTTGAAGGCGTTGTGCTCGGAGAGCTTGACCTTAGGCTAGAAGCGTCCGCGGCTGGAGAGTTTTCTGCAAATACCGCGCAAGACCCGCAATTCGAATTGCCGAGCGTACTTTGGATGTTATCGTCGCGTCGAGTCATGACCCTTTCGTGGGTTGATGGTCTGTCCATGGGGGACGTTAGCGCCATCAAAGCGGCGGGGCACGACACGCATGATCTTGGCGTTCGGGTCCTACAACTGTTTTTGAAGCACGCGCTTCGCGACGGTTATTTTCATGCGGACATGCACCAGGGAAACTTAAAAGTCGGTCCAGCGGGTGAAATTATCGCGCTGGATTTTGGGATCATGGGTCGGATCGACGCCTATACTCGGCGGGTCTATGCTGAAATCCTTATGGGCTTCATTCAAAAGAATTATCGGCGTGTCGCAGAGGTTCATTTCGAGGCCGGTTATGTGCCGCATGACAGAGATATCGACGAATTTGCTCAAGCACTCCGATCCGTCGGCGAGCCAATATTTGGAATGGACGCATCGCGGATATCCATGGCGCGTTTGTTGGCCTATCTCTTCGAAGTCACAGAGCGATTTGGTATGGAGACACGAACAGAGCTGATTTTGCTTCAGCGAACAATGGTTGTTGTTGAAGGCGTTGCGCGATCCTTAAGTCCAAACATAAACATTTGGCAAGTCGCGCAGCCGATCGTTGGAGAATATATTCGCTCCCATGTCGGCCCTGCCGCATTGTTTTGCGACTTGGGCGATACCGCAAACGTACTCATAAAGTTCGGTCCTAAGTTACCCAAACTGTTGGAAGGCGTGCTACGGCGGGAATTGCTGGATCAACCGCAGTTGAGCGCATCTAAAAATATTGAATGGCGGTCAATCGTAATTGGTATCGGTGCAGGGGCCGGCGCAGTAATGGTCTTTTTCGCTTTGCTTGGACACTAGCCGCCTCCTATGTGGTGGTATGCCGAGTTCTTGATTAACTTCGGCTTGAGTTTCTGCTCTCGCTTCAACCCGCAAACCCCTGCAATCGCGCAAACCGAAACAACAAAATCAGTATGCCCGCTGAAACAAAAGCGCGGCAGGCGCGATGCGCAATTCAAATCTTCAGCTCAAAATCAAGCCCCCGCGCAGAGGTCTTGATTCGCAAACGGGCGCTTTCTGACCGAAATCTTGCCATCAGCATTTTGAACCACACCATTCTGGAGGCCATCTATGGTCAATGGACACAAAACGGGCGCCTATGGCAAAGTCGATGTACGATCCTTGCAAAGACCGAAACCCACATCGCGCGCGTTGCTGTCAGATGAAACCTGCAGAACGGTGCAAGGTCAAAAACCTTCACCGCTGAAGGGTACAAAACGGTAACGTCGTGCCCAAAAAGCGCTCAGCTGCTTCACGAGGACCGCACACAAAGGCCCAAACCAATCTGCACGCGGCACAAAGCGCGCTCTCACATCGAAAAACGGAATTTTTGCAGAGGTCCCGCTGATCAAACTGTGACGGTTCAAGAATTGATCAATCACATGCTACACGGGACAATGAAAAGAACCTAATGCCGTCCAAATCTTGCCAAACCGTCGAAATCGCGGCGCGTTTCAACGGGGCGGATCGAGGAGGTTCTCCAAAGATATTACTTCTGATCATAAGAAAAACCGATGGCGAGGCTGCACCAATATATCTGGCTCTGCAATCAACAGCTCCTGCATTCAGCAATGCGCGGCCAGTAACAGTTAGTCTTAACAATTTATAATCGTTTTTTATATAGGTGATGTCCACGAGACCACTTCGTAGAGGCTTTGAGGATGGATACGCACGCACAAGGAGCCTTGAGCAGTGTCGACGTCACGCCAGATATCGGGAGTGTATTTGCGGCTCTCATCAAGAAAAAGTTTGTTTTGGCTGCTGTTACGGTGCTGTTTGGTATCCTGGGATATTTCTATGCAAGCTATATCGCTGTCCCGGTGTTCGAAGCGAAGGCATTATTGATTCGTGATGGCAACCAACCAAATGCCTCCATGGCCGAATCCTTCGCACCGAACTTTACAGCAGATCTCTATGGGCTTAATACAGAAGTTGAGATTTTATATTCCTATCCTTTGCTTGCTCGTGTTGTTGATGGATTGGTCTTAAACGAGGATCCGGAATTCACGGCGTCACGCAATTTTCTGCAAATCTTGGGCGCTTGGTTCGGATTGAAAATCGTTGATGACAGGTTCAGTCACGACAACGCTAAACAAAATGCGGTAATTACACTTCAAAATAAATTAGCCATAAGAAATATTCCATCGAGCGTAATTTTTGAAGTGGCTCTGGCAACGCAAAATGCAGAAAAGTCACAAAAAATTGTAAATTACCTTGTCGATCTTTATATTCAAGACCAAATGGAGGTAAAATTTGAGGCTGCGCGGTCATCGGCGGTATGGCTTACAGAAAGAGTTGCAGATTTGGAGCAGGAGCTTCAGATTGCCGAACGTGCAGTGACCGCGTTCTCGACGCTTAATGACCCTGTTGACCGCGAGACCCTTAATACATTTACAGCAGAGTTGCTCGTTATTCGAGCGAAGATCAAGGGGCTGACAGGTCAAGATAAGCTCCGAAGATTGAGCGCCGCAACAGACCGTGAGGAGCGGTTAGCTGCTGTCAAAGAGATTGGTGGAGATCGCCAATTGGAACAATTGGCGCTGCGGTTGGGTGGCGTGACAGGAGGGCCAATCGCACGCGCTTTTGATACACGGTTTCGCCAAATTCTCGACGAGCTTGAACGCGCCCAAAGCATCGACTTTACTCAGTTAGAAGACCTGCGCGCGTCGGAAAATCGGCTCGTTGATTTGATCGAAGATTACACTCAAACACTTTTAAGGCTGGAACAGCTGGAGCGGATCGCCACGTCGAGTCGCCTGACATATGAATTCTTTCTCGGGCGTTTAAAAGAGTCTCATATCCAAAATGGTATTCAGCAGCCCGATACTCGTATTTTATCTTATGCCGTTATACCTATTTCGGCAAAATCACCCAATATTGCTGCGATTATTTTACTCTTCAAATTCATTGGCTTCACAATCACTGCTTGTGTAATTTTTTTATACTCGAAAGAAGCGAATCGGTTTAAATCGATAAAACAATTAGAAGATCAGTTAGATCTTAAAGTTACTGCTGAGCTTCCATTCCATCGCGGCTCACTCCCCGGAAAAAATAAAAGATCACGACGAACGATAGAAAGCCCGGCTTATATAGAGGGCGTCAACAATCTGCTCATTTCACTTGATCTTACACCTAGAAGTAATCAATGCCAAATTATTACAGTAACATCTTCCATGCCTGGCGAGGGAAAAACGACGGTAGCGGTAACGCTTGCAAAGGGTCTCGCCATTAATGGGCACAACGTCATATTGATTGATAGTGATCTGCGAAAAACAAAACCCCAGATGGACCTCTTAGGTCATTTTGACAAGAAACGGGGCGATATCGATATTGGCTTATCTGAAGTTTTGACCTCGGATTTTGATATTTGGTCTGCAATTCAACGTGATGAAAAATCTGAACTGGACTATATAATTTCAAAAAGATCACACGAACACTCAAAAGTAGTTTTGCGGAGGTCTGATTTGCAAAGGCTAGTTGAATATTTGAGTTCTCGGTACGATTATATAGTTTTTGACACGCCACCGTTAAATATATTCTACGATGCATTTATACCAATTAGTCTTTCTAACATAGTGTATTTTAATGTTTTCGCAAAAAATATGTTAAAAACCGACATTCTGAAAAATATTCAAAATATCACCAAGCGACATAATGTTCCTTGTGAGGTAATCGTTTTGGACGACCATAAAAAAAGACAAATGACCTACAAAGACTATACGTAGCTGTTCCAGCCCGTATGGCCACATAGCCCCCATCGTTCTGCACTTCTCATGGCACGTTCTGTTTTAGTGTCAGGACCCATTGATTCTGGCGCTCAGCTCTGAATCACTGCTGCCAAACAGGAGCGGTGAGATGAGAAATCTTTATGGGCTTTGCTGGCCGACAAAGCCTTCGACGCCTGTTTAGTCCCACTTGTAATTAAAGCTGACGGAAATCCGGTCTTGTTCGGCCATATTCATCGGCACTTCGTGGCGCAGCCAGCTTTCCCAGAGCAGGACATCACCGACACCCGGTTGGGCATAGACAAAGGGCTGCATCTTGCGGGGTGCGTCCTTCTTGCGACCGGGCGCGGCCATCATCCGAGCTGATCGAGGGTCTTCCAGTTTCAGGGCGCTGGTGCCTTCAGGCATAGACACGTAGGTGGTACCCGAGATCGCAGAATGGGGATGCAGGTGGCTGGTATGGATACCGCCTTCGGGTAGGATATTAATCCAGATATCGTCGAGCGTGAGGTTCCGCCCGTCCAGATCGAAACACAAATCGTTGGAAAATGCCGCAACATGCTTGTCGAGCGCTTTGACCATCGTTTTGAAAATCGGAAATCGCCATGGCAGATCGTTCAGCGATGCGTAGCTTGTATAACCTGCGTAGCCCTCTGCTTGGCACCAATCTTGCCCAGCCACGTCGTCTTGGGCAATCGCATAGCACGATGCCTCGAGCTCGGCCAGGTCAATGGATTTGCCAAATTCAGAAAGTTTGGCGTGGTATAAGCGGGTCACGAAAAGGGAAGAAATGGTGCTCATGGCTTAGCCACTAACCCAGCAACATGGAAAAAGCGAGGATGAAACCCAGTCCTCTTTTGGCGCTTGTGACCAAAGGGGTTGCCAACCTGATTAAACGGCCCTAAACGGCTCTCTCACCATGAACTCCACTGGAATCAGGGTGACCCGATATGTGGGCCCTCCAGTGACGTTGAAAAAAGGAAATGGCGCATGAACGCCCAAGACCTCCGGGACAAAACGCCCGACCAGCTGCGTGATACGCTGACAGAACTCAAGAAAGAAGCTTTCAACCTACGGTTTCAACAAGCGACGGGCCAGATGGAAAATACCGCGCGCGCGCGCACCGTCCGCCGCAACGTTGCCCGTGTGAATACCATTCTCAACGAAAAAGCCGCACAAGCGGCTTCCGAATAGGGGGCTGAGACCTTGCCAAAGCGTATTTTGCAGGGCGTTGTCACAAGCGCCGCCAATCAACAGACCGTCACCGTCAGCGTTGAGCGTAGGTTTACTCACCCGGTGCTGAAAAAGACGATCCGGAAATCGAAGAAATATCGTGCCCATGATGAAGCAAACAGCTTCAAAGTAGGGGATCAGGTCCGCATTCAAGAGTGTGCACCGAGATCCAAGACAAAACGCTGGGAAGTCGTCACCGCCTGAGGTGACCCTTTTCAGTTTGAACGAAACCCTGGGGAGAGTAGGACCCCAAAGGTCGGGAGAAACCAATGATCCAGATGCAGACCAATCTGGATGTGGCTGATAACAGCGGCGCCCGCCGTGTTCAGTGCATCAAGGTTCTGGGTGGTTCCAAGCGTAAATACGCATCCGTGGGCGATATTATCGTCGTCTCGGTCAAGGAAGCCATCCCACGCGGTCGTGTAAAAAAGGGCGACGTCCGCAAGGCCGTTGTTGTGCGCACGGCCAAAGAAGTACGTCGTGAAGACGGAACGGCCATCCGGTTTGACAGCAACGCTGCCGTCATCCTCAACAACAACAACGAGCCCGTAGGGACCCGTATTTTCGGCCCAGTCGTACGGGAGTTGCGCGGCAAAAATTTCATGAAGATCATCTCGCTCGCGCCGGAGGTTCTGTGACATGGCTGCAAAGCTGAAAAAAGGTGACAAGGTGATTGTGTTGACTGGCAAAGACAAAGGCAAAGAGGGCGAAATCGCCCAGATCATGCCGGCCGCCAACAAAGCCGTTGTGGAAGGTATCAATATTGCCATACGTCACACACGCCAGAGCCAGAACAGCCAAGGCGGTCGGCTTCCAAAAGCGATGCCAATTGATCTCAGCAACTTGGCCCTGCTGGACAGCAATGGCAAAGCGACACGCGTTGGTTTCCGACAGGAAGATGGCAAGAAAATTCGCTTCGCAAAAACCACGGGAGAGGCTGTCTGATGCTCGATGATGCAACCTATACCCCACGCCTGAAGGCGGAATATAGCGGTAAGATCCGCGCCTCCTTGAAGCAGGAGTTTGGCTACAAGAACGATATGCAGATTCCGCGTCTGGAAAAGATTGTTCTGAACATTGGCTGCGGTGCAGAGGCCGTGCGCGACAGCAAAAAAGCCAAATCGGCACAAGAAGACTTGACGCTGATCGCTGGTCAGAAGGCAATGGTCACGAAGGCCAAGAAATCCATCGCCGGTTTCCGAGTGCGCGAAGATATGCCGCTGGGTGCAAAAGTAACGCTGCGTGGCGACCGGATGTTCGAATTCCTCGATCGTCTGATCACCATTGCCATGCCCCGCATCCGGGACTTCCGCGGTGTGTCCGGCAAATCTTTCGATGGTCGTGGCAACTACGCCATGGGTATGAAAGAGCACATTGTTTTTCCCGAGATCAACTTCGACAAAGTCGACGAGACATGGGGTATGGACATTGTGATTTGCACCACTGCGACCACAGATGCCGAAGCCAAATCGCTGTTGAAAGCCTTCAACATGCCGTTCAACAGCTGAGCCGGGGAGAGAAAGACCATGGCAAAGAAAAGCATGATCGCGCGCGAGAAGAAGCGTCAAGCGTTGGTCGATAAGTTCGCCAGCAAACGCGCCGCTTTGAAAGCAATCGCAAACGATGACAGCCTCACGATGGAAGAGCGCTTCACAGCACGCCTGAAGCTTGCAAAACTGCCCCGCAACAGCTCTGCAACACGTCTGCACAACCGTTGTCAGCTGACCGGCCGCCCACACGCCTATTATCGCAAACTCAAGATCAGCCGGATTGCGCTGCGGGATCTCGGCTCTGCCGGACAAATCCCCGGCATGGTCAAGTCCAGCTGGTAAGGGAGGGCACGCACAATGATGAATGATCCTCTTGGTGATATGCTGACCCGGATACGCAACGCTCAGATGCGCGGCAAGTCCACCGTTCGCACGCCAGCGTCAAAGCTGCGCGCTTGGGTTCTGGATGTGTTGGCCGACGAAGGCTACATTCGTGGCTATGAAAGGGTTGCTGACAGTCGGCATCCCGAAATTGAAATCAGCCTCAAATATTATGACGGCACCCCCGTGATCCGCGAACTCAAGCGTGTATCCAAGCCGGGTCGCCGGGTGTATATGGGCGCCAAAGAGGTTCCGGCGGTTCGTCAGGGTCTGGGCGTCTCCATCGTCTCTACGTCGCGCGGCGTGATGTCGGATGCAAACGCTCGCTCTGCCAATATTGGCGGCGAAGTGCTTTGCACCGTCTTCTAAGGAGGGCCGGTTTATGTCTCGTATCGGAAAAAAACCCGTAGCGCTGCCCGCAGGCGTGACCGCCAGCGTGTCTGGTCAGACCATTGAAGTAAAAGGCCCCAAAGCGACGCGAAGCTTTACTGCAACGGACGATGTCACGCTTGCCGTAAATGACAACATCGTTACGGTCCAGCCGCGCGGCAAATCTAAGCGCGCCCGTCAGCAGTGGGGCATGTCTCGCACAATGGTGGCGAATCTTGTGACCGGTGTCTCGACGGGTTTCAAAAAAGAGCTTGAGATCCAAGGCGTTGGTTATCGTGCTCAGCTTCAGGGCAAGACCTTGAAGCTGAATCTGGGCCTGTCCCACGACGTCGACTTTCCAATTCCGGATGGTGTGACTGTGACCTGCCCCAAGGTGACCGAAGTGGTCGTCGAAGGCACTGACGAGCAGCTGGTCGGACAAGTGGCTGCAAACATTCGCGAATGGCGGAAACCCGAACCTTACAAGGGCAAGGGTATCCGGTACAAAGGCGAATATATTTTCCGCAAGGAAGGCAAGAAGAAGTAAGGACGCGCAAAATGGCAGACACCAAGAGAGAGCTGTTTGTGAAACGTCGTCTGCGCGTTCGCAACAAGCTGAAAAAAACGGCCGATGGCCGCCCCCGTCTGAGCGTACACCGTTCGGGCAAAAATATCAGCGTTCAGCTGATCGACGATGCGCAAGGGCGGACACTGGCCGCGGCATCATCGCTCGAGAAAGATCTGGGGTTGTTCGGCAAAAACAATGTCGAAGCAGCTGCCAAGATTGGCGCTAAGATCGCTGAGCGTGCGAAAGCTGCCGGCATCGAGGATTGTTATTTCGATCGGGGTGGGTTCCTGTTTCATGGCAAAGTGAAGGCCTTGGCTGAAGCGGCGCGTGAAGGGGGTTTAAAGTTCTAAGACCGTAGGGCGTCCAGCTATGGGCGCCCTCGATGATCCGGGGCTCGTGTCACTGGGATCGATATTAATTTAGCTCAGGAGGCTGGAATGGCAGAGCGAGACAACCGTCGTGGCAATCGCCGCGAAGACGAAACACCGGAATTTGCTGACCGTTTGGTCGCGATTAACCGGGTGTCGAAGACTGTAAAGGGTGGTAAACGGTTTGGCTTTGCTGCGCTTGTGGTTGTCGGCGATCAACGTGGCCGCGTCGGGTTTGGTAAGGGCAAAGCCAAAGAAGTGCCTGAGGCAATCCGCAAGGCGACTGAGCAAGCCAAGCGTCAGATGATCCGCGTACCTCTGCGCGAGGGTCGGACGTTGCATCACGATATGGAGGGCCGCCACGGCGCCGGCAAAGTCGTGATGCGCGCAGCACC
>JBELMC010000029.1:0-29430 GCA_042096155.1 Dinoroseobacter sp. | reverse complement strand
GCCCCTTACATCCAAAGCAAACTGGGCGGCAAAATCGGGGTTGGATCCAAAATCACTGTGATCCAAGAGGTGTTCGGCAAAGTGTTCAATGAAGGCACCGAGTTTCAGCGCGATGGCAGCCAATTCGACGCGCTTTTCGAAGACGGCGATACCTATACAATCGGAAATATGCAGGCCCACACCATGTATACGCCCGGCCACACCCCAGCCTGCATGGTCCATGTGATGGGCGATGCCGCTTTTGTCGGCGATACACTCTTTATGCCCGATGGCGGATCCGCGCGGTGTGATTTTCCCGGTGGCAGTGCGGCACAACTGTATGACAGCATCATGCGCGTTTTGGCCCTGCCAGATGAGACGCGCCTCTTCATGTGTCATGATTATGGTCCAAATGGCCGCGAAATTCAGTGGCAAACCACAGTGGCCGAGGAGAAAGCCAACAACATCCACGTTGGCGGTGCCAAAACCAAGGACGACTTCATCAAATTCCGGACCGCCCGCGATGCACAGCTGAGCATGCCCAAGCTTATCATTCCCGCCTTGCAGATCAACATGCGCGCAGGCGAAGTGCCCGTCGACAAAGAAGGCAATCCGATGCTGAAAGTCCCCGTGAATGGTCTGTGACCAATGTCACGCGCGCCGCGGAAATTTTGCACCAACGCCACTCCGTTTAAATCGCAAACGGCGACGCGTGCATTACACCACCCGGGCAAACGCCTAAGGCCATCACCCCCCAAACCCATACGCGACACAAAAACTGACCCCGCGTTTTCGCTGTAACGCGGGGTCATTTCAAAATGGGGTCCCAAAGGAAAGCTGTACCGTCTGAATCTGACGCCAGAGCTCAAAGGGTCCCGCCCGATCACCGCCATCGCTGGTTGCGTGATGGGGGTACCCCACCCAGAGCAATCACTGCGATGGGCGGCACCTCTATCTCACATTAAGCAATGTTATCATCTTGCCATTGGCCCTCCCAAAAGTATTTATCGACATTCCAATAAGCAGGTTTAGCAGTATCGTTTACTTCCCAATACCGAGAGTCTTTGTTTCTAGAACCAGTATAGCGGAACATTAAATAAGTGTCTGCTGGAGATAAATCATCCGCTATATCTATCGCAGCAGAGCCGTCTCTGATTGCAATGTATCTGTCTGTTACACTTGAGCCGCCTTGTTTCTTTGCATACAAGCACCTGGTTTCGAAACCGAGGTCTGCCAACGCCTCTCGCAGTTCAGTCCGAGTGGCGTCTTCATGAGTCCAGTTTAACGTTGCGGCAGCAAAGTTAAATACCAGATCGTCGTAAGCTTTGGCGGCCTCATTGCGCGCTGTAACAGCATCGTCATAATTTTCCTTAAAGTCCTCCCTAGCATCTTCATCCGTCCAATGGGTTGCTTCATCTCGAACGGCATACTCGTACGCCACATCCATTATGTTTGAAATCTTGAACTTATTGCTTTCAAAATTAACCGGATCACCCAGTTCAGGGCTTTCGTTCTTATCAAGCAAGTTATTACCTATGATACCGCCAACATTACCAAAGCCAGCCGTCGCCAAGCCAAACGCGGCCGATGTAGTGATAGCAGCGGTGGTGCCGAAAGAAGCAATACCTGCTGCTAAAGCGATCACATTGAATACGGCGACCCAAGCAGACTCCGAAACTTGCTCTGGTGGTGCCTGTCTCTGATCCCAAATATGTTCCGACCAGCCTGCCATAGTCGAATCCCAGCTGCCAAATGAATTTCTCGCAGCGTTGAGGAATCCACCGATGTCGTTTGCGTATTCTTCAAATGTGCCATTATCGGAATCATACCAAGCCTTCTTAAAGCCGTAAAAATCTCCAAACGCTGCGTCCACATCTTCTACATCTTTCCTCAATTCTATCAGTTTATTGTGGAGATTATCTTTTGATTCTTTCATGTCGGATCCCGTCAGACGCCAACCATCAAGAGCTAGATCTGTGACCTCTGTCGTCATTTCATTAAAATCAATAGGTTTTAATGTTTTCTCCGCCGTAACGTCTTTGGCATCTAATCTATCCATGTGATAGAATACACCAGGCTTCTTTTCAATCTCGTTCTCAACGACGTACTTATCGTTCTCATGGACCAATTTAGACCGAACGTCACCGACAAGAAATGGCGCCTTTTTTTGATCGTAAATTACAACTGGACCATCCGTTGCCGCACCCATCATCGGACCAGAAAAAAATATTTTTATTTCGTAATATCGGCTGGGCATCGACTTAATATAGCCCGGGTCCGACGGGTCAGGCGAAGTAATAAAATATTCGGTATTTTCGTATTTAGTGAGTTTCAGTGATGCCATCGACTCGCCATGCCCCTGAACATTCATGTGATACTCAGCGCCAGAGGAAGCATTATCAAGATAATTAATAAATTTTCCCAATTTAAAGCTAAATGCTCCAACTGATATATGAAGGTTATTAAAGTTTGCTGAGCTGAAGTCTGGTCGTACTAGGTCAAAACTTAATTGGAAACTTCCATTATTATAATAATCTGGTCTATCATCTTGATCCGGCCTATCATTATCCAGTTTGTTTCGCATATCATCATTAATTGGATTAAACACTACATTTCTTTTATATCCCGCTTTACCACTGGATTTTTGGAATTCAACATTTTCGTTAGCGCCACCTCCTTCGTACCTCGCTAGAACTGTAGCCCACGCACCAGCTATCAGGTCGCCATAAAAACTTGCATCATTTGTCGACATTTCATTCTCCCATGTAATCGCTCTAACGTGGCTCTGACGATATACCAATTACCCGCTAATCGGGCACAAGAGAGCGGATCACGCAAATCGCGCGACCAAATCAGCATATCGTGAAACCACTTGGTGTTCAGCCCCTATCGCCCCAACGCGCATTTGTTAAAAGCCACACAGTAAATCCCCTCATCCAAGGATCGTCACTGTGAACGCCAATCACGACAAAGATGGCGTTAACGCTAATAATTTTTTTTAAAGGCGCAAGCCTTTTTTTAAAAATTACCGAAACACATTTTGAGAGTTGGCCCAATTTAAGAAAAAATACCCACCAACCACAATTGGTTGATGGGTAAATACTACTTGATACAGCGGCTTATTACCGTTTTACGATGTAAGCCAACTCTTTAAATTTTTTTTGATTGTAAAAGCATACATAAACTATGTCAAGCGGTGTTCCAAAGATGGCTTAACGTATCACAAATGCGCCTAGCCTGGCGCGGAAGGACGCCGATTTGTGGTGTACTGCCGCCCGCGCGGCCGTTGGCCCTGTTGTGGATTTGACACACTTCGCGTCTTGGACCATGTGATCGCTGCGATCGGGCACTGACCGTTGACCCGGACTGCCCGACAGATGCGCGACGTCAAAGCCTGCGCGGACGTTCGATGCGGCCGCTGCTGATTTTGATGATTCGCCCATTTTTTAATCATTTGGGTATAATTTTGTGGCATCTAATGGCGCGCGTCATGTAGCAAGGGCTTTGTGCGGCTGGCTCTTGCCTCAAGGGTGAAACCCGGTCACTTTCGCAAAAAATTCGACATAAAGAGCTGTAAGTGACCGCACATGTTCCAATAGCCTCTCCGCCGGTTATGCAACGCGCCCGTGGCGCTGTTGAGATCAGCGCCGTGCGTGCGCCGGGCGACATCACCCGCTTGGAACGACTCCGCCAACAGGGATCGTTTCGGGCCATCTTTCCGCGGCCGATCCAAGGCAATATCGAAGCCGTTTTGATCAATACGGCCGGTGGTGTGACCGGCGGTGACGCGTTTTGCACCAAGGTGACTGCACGCGCCCATGCCCAGATCAGCATCACAACTCAAGCCGCTGAGCGGATCTATCGCGCTTCAGACAGCAAGTCGGGCCTGGTCAAGACGTCGTTGCGTGTTGACGCCCGCGCCCGACTGAATTGGTTGCCCCAAGAAACCATCTTGTTCGAAGGCGCCCGTTTGGACCGGCGACTTGATGTCGATCTGCACCCCGACGCCACCTTTTTGATGGTGGAACCCCTTGTCTTTGGCCGTGAAGCTTCTGGAGAGACGCTGCGCTCGGGACGGTTGAATGACATCGTTTCGATTGTTTCAAATGGACGGTTGATTTATCACGACCATGTCCGGTTGACCGGCGACATCGATGCCCTGCTGCGCCGAAGCGCAGTGGCAAATCGTGCAGGCGCAGCTGCGAGCCTCGTCTATGTCGATCCTGCGGCCAAAACTCTGCTGGCGCCGATACGGGCTCTGCTGGGCGCCGCAGCGGGCGCCAGCTTGCTGGCCGACGGCGTTTTGGTGTTACGTATTCTCAGCACCGACAGTCACACGCTGCGCAGCACCCTGCTGCCGATCCTCGACACCCTGACCCACGCCGCAGTTCCCAAAAACTGGAGACTTTGACCCATGCAGTTAACCCCCCGTGAAAAAGATAAGCTGTTGATTGCCATGGCGGCTGAGGTGGCCCGCAAACGACTGGCCCGAGGCGTCAAGCTCAACCATCCCGAAGCGGTCGCGCTGATCACCGACGCAGTTGTCGAAGGCGCCCGTGATGGCAGGTCCGTTGCAGATATGATGGAAGCCGGTGCCCATGTCGTGACCCGCGCGCAATGTATGGCAGGCGTCCCGGAGATGATCCACGACGTTCAGGTCGAGGCGACATTTCCGGATGGCACCAAGCTTGTCACTGTTCACAATCCAATCCGATAGGAGACCAAGCGCATGATCCCCGGAGAGCTTTTTCCCGCCGATGGCGATTTGATCCTGAATGAAGGACGTGACGCGATCACCTTGATGGTCGCAAACACCGGTGATCGCCCGGTTCAGATCGGCTCACATTATCACTTTGCCGAGGCCAACGCAGCGCTCGACTTTGATCGCGACGCCGCCTACGGTCGCCGTTTGGATATCGCACCCGGCACCGCCGTCAGGTTTGAGCCAGGCCAACGACGCGAGGTCCATCTGATCGAAATCTCGGGCGCCCGGCGTGTGTTCGGGTTTACCGGCAAAATTATGGGGGATTTGTAATGGCCACCTCGATCAATCGCGTAGATTATGCCGCTATGTTTGGTCCCACAGTTGGCGACAAGCTGCGTCTTGCCGACACAGATCTGATCATCGAAGTCGAACGAGATCTGACGGCAGAACGTTCGGATGACCCCAATGTTCGATCCTATGGCGAAGAGGTCAAATTTGGCGGAGGCAAGGTCATTCGCGATGGTATGGGGCAATCCCAAGCGACCCGTGCGCAAGGAGCCGTCGACACAGTGATCACAAATGCTCTGATCGTGGACCATTCCGGGATCTACAAAGCTGATGTCGGCCTCAAGGACGGGCGCATCCACAAGATCGGCAAGGCAGGAAACCCAGATACCCAACCGGGCGTCAATATTGTTATTGGGCCAGGCACCGAGGCCATCGCCGGTGAAGGGCGAATTCTGACTGCGGGCGGCTTTGACAGCCATATCCATTTCATTTGCCCCCAGCAGATCGAAGACGCGCTCCATTCCGGGTTGACAACGATGCTGGGCGGCGGGACCGGCCCCGCCCACGGCACCCTCGCCACAACTTGTACCCCCGGCCCATGGCACATTGGGCGCATGTTGCAGGCGGCCGATGCGTTTCCAATGAACCTCGCCTTTGCGGGCAAGGGCAATGCCAGTCAGCCCGATGCCTTGGTCGAAATGGTCAGGGGCGGCGCCTGTGCCTTGAAGCTGCACGAAGATTGGGGGACCACTCCAGCCGCCATCGATTGTTGTTTGTCCGTTGCCGACGATATGGACGTGCAGGTCATGATTCACACGGATACGCTCAACGAAAGTGGTTTTGTCGAAACCACTGTCGCCGCCATGAAAGATCGGACCATTCACGCCTTTCACACCGAAGGTGCGGGCGGCGGTCACGCCCCAGACATCATAAAGATTTGCGGCCAGGAACATGTCTTGCCGTCCTCGACCAATCCGACCCGGCCCTACACAGTCAATACCCTCGAAGAGCATCTCGATATGCTGATGGTGTGCCACCATTTGGACAAATCCATTCCTGAGGATGTTGCTTTTGCCGAAAGCCGGATCCGCCGCGAAACCATCGCCGCCGAAGATATCTTGCATGATATGGGGGCGTTCTCGATCATTGCGTCTGACAGCCAGGCCATGGGGCGCGTTGGCGAGGTTCTGATCCGGACCTGGCAAACAGCTGATAAAATGAAAAAACAGCGTGGGCGCCTGCCTGACGAGAGCGGTGACAACGACAACTTTCGGGTCCGGCGCTATATCGCAAAATACACCATCAATCCAGCAATCGCCCATGGTATCAGCCATGAAATCGGCAGCATTTCAGAGGGCAAACGAGCCGATCTGGTGCTGTGGAACCCTGCATTTTTCGGTGTGAAACCGGAAATGGTTTTGATGGCCGGCTCAATTGTATGTGCGCAGATGGGGGATCCGAACGCTTCTATTCCGACGCCCCAGCCGGTCTTCTCACGGCCCATGTTTGGGGCCTTTGGACGCTCTGTCGAGCACGCGGCAGTCTGTTTTGTCTCCGCGGCGGCCCAAGCAGACGAGATCGGCGAAAAACTGGGGTTGGCCAAACAAACCGTAGCGGTGCAAAATACCCGCAACATTGGAAAATCTGATTTGATCCTCAACACCGCCACACCGCTTATGGAAGTGAACCCAGAAACCTACGAGGTCCGTGCGGATGGCGAACTTCTGACCTGCGAACCGGCCGCAGAACTGCCAATGGCTCAGCGGTATTTTTTGTTCTGATGGTCGATTTTACCTCTCACAACGTGCGCAAAACCGGAACCTGGAGCACTGCAATCGGCCGTTGTGTGCTGACCTACGAGGATCGGTTTTTACGACGCAAAGTGCTGCCGACGGAGGGCAATCAAAGGTTGCTGGTGGATCTTGCCCATACCACATCCCTGGATCACGGCGATGGGTTGGAATTGACCGATGGCCGCATTATCGAGGTTTCAGCTGCCCCAGAACCGCTTTTGCAGATCACCGGCGATTTGGTGCAATTGGCTTGGCATATCGGCAATCGCCACACGCCGTGTCAAATTGAAACAGGTCGTCTGTTGATCCCGTCCGATCCAGTCATCGGGCATATGCTGGAACATTTGGGTGCTGTAGTCACACATGTTGTTGAACCATTCACTCCAGAGGGAGGCGCATATGGTCACGGGCGCACGCATTCCCACGATCATGGGCACACCGCGCATGACCACGACCACTGACATCTTAACATTGTCGCAACTGCTTTCGCCAACTTTCCCGGTGGGTGCTTTCGCGTATTCGCATGGTCTCGAGACTGCAATCAGCGATGGCACGATCACCTCGGCGGCAACACTGGAGGCCTGGCTGATCGATCTGATCGAATATGGCGGGGCGCGCAGCGACGCAGTTTTTGTAAATCTGGCCTATACAGCGGACGGGACCACAGCCAAAATCGACGAAACAGCACGGGCTTTTTCACCTTCGGCTGAGCGTTTGCGCGAAACCGACCTTCAGGGTGCCGCATTCTGCGAGACCGTCCACGAGCTCTGGGGGCTGAATATCGACCGGCTTTGCTACCCGGTGGCCGTTGGCCATACCGCCCGGTTGTTGTCGCTTGATATCGAGCTGACCACAGCACTCTATCTACAGGGGTTCGTCGGCAATCTATGTGCCGCAGCCATGCGGCTCGTGCCATTGGGGCAAATCAGCGGTCAGAAAACTCAAACGGCGTTGAAGGCCCATTGCTGTGCGCAAGCCGCTGCTCTTGTCGCAGCGACGCTGGATGATGTCCACAGCTGCACATGGATGTCAGATATTGCCGCCATGCGTCACGAGACGCACCATTCACGCATTTTTCGCACATAAGGAAAGACGACGATGGCCTCAGCAAACGGACCTCTTCGGATCGGCATCGGTGGTCCAGTGGGCGCAGGCAAGACCACATTGACCGCAACTTTGGCCAAGGCGCTGCATCCGCAGCTCTCAATCGGTGTGATCACCAACGATATTTACACTCAAGAAGATGCCGAAGCCCTAATGCGGATGCAGATCCTGCCAGAAGATCGCGTTATCGGAGTTGAAACCGGCGGATGCCCCCACACAGCAATCCGAGAGGATGCTTCGATCAACTTGGCTGCGATTGCTCAGATGCGCAGCCGACATGCCGACTTGGACATCGTACTGATCGAGAGCGGCGGCGACAATTTGTCCGCCACGTTCAGCCCGGAGCTGGCAGACGTCACGGTTTATGTGATCGATGTGGCTGCGGGCGAGGAAATACCGCGCAAGGGCGGACCAGCGATCACAAAATCTGACGTGCTGGTGATCAACAAAACCGATCTGGCCCCACATGTTGGCGCCTCGCTCGCGGTCATGGATCGCGACGCCACACGCATGCGCAACGGCAAACCCTTCGTGTTCACCAGCTTGCGCAACGGAGACGGCGCACACCAAATCGTGGCATTATTGGCGCAGATCGGCGGCTTCGAAGCGCCAGTGTTCTAAGCCAGTCCCAAATGCGCGGCAGATAGGCATTTAATCCGCCCGCTCACGACCGAGAGTGTATCTGCCAGCAAACCGTCAATCAAACGCGCCTTTTTCAATACCATGGGCAAACGAGAGTAGGGTGGCATTGAGGTCAGCACGCAGACAACATAGGGTGGTGTCTTTTTACATGTCGGCGAGTTGCGCATTGCGTTTCCGGATAACGTTGCGCAAAAGAACAACAGCCGCACCCAAAAAGCCGCCCAAAACAACTGACAACGCGATGGTCAGCTGGACCTTTGGCGATATCTTTTCGATCGAGACACGGCCAAATGTGACGCCGTTTTTTCCATTATCGATAGCCTGAATGACTCTTTTTGCATTCAGCGCATTGGCAGCGATGGTCTCTGTTGCCAACAGCGCATCGGTCAACTCAGTTTCGATCAAGTCTAATTCTGCTTTGGCGTCGGTATAAATCGCAGAGCTTAGCAACCGGCTGGCCTGATCAAAAGTCTCTTGATATGCCTCGACATTCAGTGGGTTGGTCGTTGTTAATGTCAGACTTTCACTCCAGCCGCCATCAAGAAACGACATCAAGAGTTTTTTCTGCTGCCCCTCAATACATCCTACGGAGTTACCGCATATCTGCCGAGCGCCGATCGCGTAGACATCGAATGAATATGGAACGGAAACCCTGTATTCAGGCTGAGCGGTTTTTGTGTATCCAAAGCCCCCCAAGGACGCAACAGCAATAAATGCAACGATTAGCCACTTGCCATTCCATAAAGTTTCGAAAAGCTCAAACAGATCTATTTCGTCATCAGGTAAGGGGCGATTATCAGGCATCAAGACATCTCCATCAACGTGGGTCTAAAACAGTCGTGTGCGAGGGATAAATCCATCACACCTAAAACACTTTATGTAATGGGCATAGTTTCTTACAGAGATGTTTTATTTTTGCTTGCAAAAAGAGCAGACAATATAACGCTTCGCTGCAGTGCAGAAATTTGCCGACTTTGAGGACGGTAAACCTGACCGTCATCATTGTAAACCACGCAACCCACCATGTGATTTATAAAAGTAGCACATGCTTCACATAAGCAGCACTCGAAGGACTTTTTTATTCCTCAAGATCTCTGCATAGAATTGAGTTTTCCTGCTTTGGCCGGATGTGTAACGTCAGGGCCTTTGAGACAGATTTGTTGAATTAAGTAAGGGGGATTTCTGGTTCGTCGAAACCTTCGTGGTGGGTGGAAAAATCCGGAAAACCTGCTGTTTCCGACGCAATCTGGGACGATGTAGGCATCGATTGAAAGAGGCCCCGCTGAGGCCGGAACAGCACGTCATTCGCGGACTTCGTGACCGGATGAAGAAGAATGTTAAACGGCGCGCGCAGTTTCTGACACAGATAGACGGTGTGGTTCCCTGGGGGCGGCTGCAAGCGCTTATCAAGCTGCACGACCCAGAGGTTGGGTCAAAGGGCCGGCGGCCGCCGATGCCGATGCTGCGCATCTACGTCCTGCAGAAAACTGGTACGCCCTAAGCGACCCGACGGCGAAAGAGACGCTGTATGATAACAAGGCGACGCGTCGGTTTGCTGGGATCGAGCTAGGCGATGACTGTATCCCGGATGAGATGGCCATCCTCAACGTCCGGCACCTTTTGGAGCCTCACGAGCTGACCAACGCAATCTTGGCCGATGTGACTGCGCATCTTGCTGACAAGGGGATCATGCTGCGCTCTGTCCAGCGGGGGGAGGCCACGATCATCGATGCACTGTCCTCGACCAAGCCCCGGACACATCTGTTCGCTCTGGGCCACTTGTGCCTTGCGCAACGACGGCTGCTTTTAAGAAAACGCGTCGGCCCAAAACCGCCATATCCACCGCTCAGGCGGCCAAAACATTGCAGAAACTTCTGAAAATGAACCTTCAAAGCCCGCGCCCCCCCACGCCAGCGCATCCGCGCTCGCCAAGCCGATGAGCAGACGTTTTTTGAATGCGCTGTCTGAATGTTTCCCGTACCAGCTCAGACTATATGCGGTGTCTCATGCCGTCTGCCCGATGCACCAAGAGCGCCGCATGAAGGTGACGCGCTTGAACCGACCGTTTGTGTTTTCGGCCAGGCGCGCAGGGTCGTTGCATATCTTCGCGTTGTCCTAACTTATCTATGCGGTTGTTCAGTGAAAACTGTATCGGCCCGCGCAGGGGCTCTGCAGCGCAAAACTCGATCAAATTCTGCAAAGAAAACTGGACCCGGCTGGACTGGTTGGCGACATCCCCATCCGAAGTTGAAGCGCATTTTGCTCTTTCCTTCTCGGGTGGTCTTCGTTAGAGATCCGGCTGGAAGGTTTGCAAGCGGTCGTGGCGGAATTGGTAGACGCGCAGCGTTGAGGTCGCTGTGGGATAACACCCGTGGGGGTTCGAGTCCCCCCGACCGCACCATTAAAAACAAAGGGTCACGCCTGTCTCGCGTGACCCTTTGTTTTTTGGAAGTAACTAAAGGTAGCTTTCTGATATAATGTCTCTCTTTGGAGGCCAAGCCTACCTTTGGGCTGATTTGAAGCCGCTGAGCGCGCTGAAATATACGTCCTGAGCCCATTGAGATTAAACAAATTTTGTCGACATAAGCGAGCCATTTGTTTATGCTCGGCAATGCTTTATTCGGCAAATGGTCCTTTTTGATATGTGCGAAGGGAACGCTGATCTGGGTAAGAAAAACGCGACACGCACTTAAGGCTCGACGCGCTCGCTGGCGCTTGTCCGCATCAAGGAATTTCTTCGGTCATTTGTAGTACGGGCTGTCTGCGATGCCCTCGCGATGGCACAAAGCTGCGATGCTCTCTTCGCCACGCAATCCCGCTAAAATAATGCGGACCTTTTTCTCCAACCAATAACAGCGCGCCGTCTTTCGGCGGATGTTCTGGACCAACTTATCGGCAGCGTTTTTGCTGCCAACGGATTTCAACAAATCTGGCCCAAAGGCCCTGACATAAGACAAAACGACGCTGGTCTTATAAGGATCATGAGCTTTTGTCATTTTCATTTTGTTGTCGATGCCACATCTGGGCGTAGCGTCCGTCTGCGGCCAATAAGGCAGTATGGGTGCCTTGCTCGACGACTTCGCCCTCTTCCAGGACCACGATCTGGTCGGCATCGACCACGGTGCTCAGCCGGTGGGCAATCGTAAGAACAGACCGGCCCTCGCCCATGGCCTTTAGGCTGTCTTGAATGTCGCGCTCAGTCTGCGAATCCAACGCTGAGGTCGCCTCGTCCAACAAAAGAACCGGAGGATCTTTGAGCAAAGTGCGTGCAATACCGACCCGCTGTTTCTCGCCGCCCGACAATTTCAAGCCCCGTTCGCCGACTTTGGTGTCATAACCCTCAGGCAAAGACGCAATGAACTCGTGTATCCGCGCTGCTTTCGCCGCAGCCTCGATCTGCGCTTGGCTGGCGCCTTCGCAGCCATAAGCAATGTTGTATCCGACTGTATCGTTAAACAACACAGTGTCTTGCGGAACGACTCCAATAGCGTCATGCAAGGATGCCTGACAAACCGTTCGCAAATCCTGCCCGTCTATGCGGATCGCACCGCCGCCGACATCATAGAACCGAAACAACAGCCGCCCTATGGTCGACTTGCCGGACCCCGAGGACCCGACAATCGCAACTGTTTCACCCGGACCAACGTGCAGCGAGACCCCCTTCAGGATCGCCCGATCCGGGTCATAATGGAACTTGACATCATCAAAAACGATCTCGCCGCTGGAGACCACGAGCGGGCGCGCATCGGGCGCGTCTCGCACATCCGTCGGCTGATCCAACAAATCGAACATCTCGCCCATATCCACCAAAGCTTGGCGTATTTCGCGGTATACAGTGCCCAAAAAGTTCAACGGCATGGTGATTTGGATCATGTACGCATTCACCATAACGAAATCGCCCACTGTCAATGTGCCGTTTTGTACCCCGATCGCGGCCAGCACCATCACCACGACCAAACCGCTGGTGATCAACAAGGATTGACCTAAGTTCAAGGCCCCCAGCGTATAGCTGGTTCTCAGCGCTGCTATTTCGTATTTCTCCATCGCCGCATCATACCGCGCCGCTTCGCGCGCCTCAGCGCCGAAATATTTTACGGTCTCAAAATTCAGCAGAGAATCAATTGCTTTCTGGTTGGCATCCGTGTCTTGCGCGTTCATCTCGCGGCGGATTTTTACCCGCCATTCGGTCACCCGAAACGTAAACCAAACGTAAAGCGTAATCGTCGCGACCAGCACGAACAAAT
Organism: Dinoroseobacter sp.; assembly: GCA_042096155.1. Taxonomy (GTDB): domain Bacteria; phylum Pseudomonadota; class Alphaproteobacteria; order Rhodobacterales; family Rhodobacteraceae; genus Dinoroseobacter. The sequence goes on along the minus strand of JBELMC010000029.1, from coordinate 16,675 downwards.
ACGTGGCATCGAACAGGACAAACAAAACGGCACTCACCATCAGCAGTTCCAAGATCAATGGTCCAATGGAAAACAGCAAAAAGCGCAACAAAAAGTCGACGCCCTTGACCCCCCTTTCAATGATCCGCGAAAGCCCACCTGTCTTGCGTGTAATGTGATAGCGCAGCGACAGCTGGTGGATATGGGTAAATGTCTCCAGGGCCAATTGGCGCAAAGCCCGTTGACCCACGGCAGCGAAAATCACATCCCGCAATTGCTGAAATCCGACGATGAAAAGTCGCGACAGACCGTAGGCAATCGTAAGCCCCACGGCACCAATGGCCATCATCGTGCCTGGTTCAAGATCACCTGCCAAAGAATCGACCGCGGCTTTGTAAAAGAACGGTGTGCCCACAGCGATCAGTTTGCTGACGAGCAGTGCCAATAAGGCCAAAACCACCCGAGTTTTGACCCATGGCACGTCATCGCTCCAGAGATAGGGGATCACACGGCGGATGGTCCGCCACCCCGACGCCCGCTCCTGGGCCGCGATGTCGTCATGGTGGTTTGGATCTGACTTCACACCGGTCAGAGGTGCCGTTTTTCCATCAGAGACCCCATCGGATGTGGGCGTCCCTGGGACTTGAGAAGATGTCATTTTGTCCGCAGCTCCGGTCGATTGCAGCACGCGATCCTCGATTGCCATGCCCGGAATCGCTCGCGCGGCCGGGCTGCAAAGGCCACGTCGGTTATTCGTCCTCTAGGACTGGGATGGTGAAAACTTGACCTGGAAAAATTCGATCTGGATCGCGGATCTGATCGCGATTGGCTTCAAACACCTGAACGTAAAGCTCGCCCTCGCCAAACCGGTCGCGCGCGATCTGCCACAGCGTAAAGCCGGGCTGTACGGTCACCACCGAGGCCAACGGCGTTGTAGGCGCTGGATCTTCCAGAGTGCTGGTCTCTGGCACGCTTGGCGAATTGGCGACATCTGGGGCTTGGGCCGCAACGCTTTCAGCCGATGCGACAAGAACTGTGGCATCCCCTTGGGTCTTTGGCGGCTCAGGTGCTGCTGGCGCACTTGGTAAGCTTGGTGAAAGTCCCGCCAACGGTGGCGCCTCATCTGCTTCAACCACATCCCGCCCAGCATCAGCTGTGACCTGATCAGAGGCCAGGCCCGATCCGGCGCCCGCTTCGACCAGTGGTGCGTTTGAGACCCTCTCTCGCGCCGAAAGGGCTGTATTTTCCTGAATATCCGCAACCACCACGTCCGCAACCGCTACGTCTTCAACGTCCTGGCCCACGTCCGTCGTGTCCGTAACTGCCACATCCTCGACTGAAGTTTGGGTGGTCGTCATTTCTGTCACGGGTTCAGCGGCCGACACAGCTCCTGTCATCCGCGCCAAAAGTGCGGGATCTTCGCGTTTGAATGGTGTCTCAAACCGCGAAGTAACAGCTCCGGCCTGATCAAGCTCGTCCACGCGCAGCGTGTATATGCCCGGTGTCACATCTGACAGCACGGTGGCCCAAGCCCCTTGCGCGTCGATCAAACTGTCGTCAATCGCTGCGTTGTTGAGGTAGATCCGCACAAAGGCCTTGGCGCTGCCGCGTCCCTCCAATTGCACTGCGCCAGAGGCGTCATAAGAGATCATATCAATGGTCACATTCGCGCGCGGCTGCACAGTGGGCGCTGCCGGTGCGCGCGCAGGCTGCAAGGGGCGCACGCCATCGGCATCCGCAATCACCAAAGCAGGTGCCGTCGGCACAACAACGGGCACAGATGCACCCTCAGGCGCTGCGATCGCACTGGTCGCCCTGCTAATGTTTGACGATGGCAGTTCTGGTGCCACATCCGCCACCGCAACAGGTGTCACGGCGCCAAACGGAGCCACAAGGACGGTTTGCTCGGACAGGATAGGGCCTGCGTCCCGCACCACGGCCGACAATTGCAAACTGCGCGGATGCTCTGATGGGGGCACATCAAACAGCGCCACAAATCGCCCGTCACCGCCAGTGGCCGCGCGATAGATCGCCACGCCATCCAGCAAAATATCCACATCTGTCCCCGCAGGTGCGATTCCCGCGACCAATGCCGCCCCTTGAGCATCGATCCGCACGACGTCAAAAATCGGCGGTGGCGGAGCCACTTCAACCGGCTCTGACAGCACGCCTGGATCCACGGGCTGGATTTCGGGCTGCGATTCAGGCTGATCAATCTCGGGCGGCACAGGCAACGCAACCTCAAGCGGCGCGGGCTCTTCAGCGTTAAAATACGGAAGTACAAAGACATAGCCTACGACAGCGGCCACCCCTACGACAGCGACCGCGGCGCCGCCCGCAGCGGTGCCCCCGGTCCAACCTAGCGTTGTCCACCATGCCATTTCGCGGTCACTCCCTTGCAGCGCATGCGTCTCAGCGCCCAGTTGATTAAGCATACCAAGCTGGCTAGGCCGGGTCAAAGCCTCACGACATGTCAAGACCAATCTTCGGAGAACGCTTATGCCCAAAACCCCGAATGCCCGCTCAATCTGTGTGTTTTGCGGCGCGCGATCGGGACAAAATCCGCGCTATCGGGCAGATGCCGAAGCTTTTGGCATTTGGATGGCGGAGCAAGATCACCAATTGGTCTACGGCGCAGGAGATGTCGGTTTGATGGGTGCGATGAGCCGTGCGTTCACCGATGCGGGCGGGCGCGCGATGGGGGTGATCCCCCAACATCTGCTACGACATGAAGAAGGCCGTGCCGATCTGCGCCAGTTCGTTGTCACCGAGACAATGCACGAACGTAAAAAGGTGATGTTCATGAACTCCGATGCGATTGTCGTCCTGCCCGGCGGCGCAGGCTCACTGGACGAATTCTTCGAAATTCTGACCTGGCGGCAGCTGGATCTGCATCGCAAACCAATTTTGATCTTGAATACCGACGGATATTGGGACCCTCTCGATCGCTTGCTCCAGCATGTGATCGAGCACGGCTTTGCCGAACCATTGTTGGACGCGTTTTACGAATGCGTGCCCGATGTCGCCACGTTGACGACGCGATTGACGGACCGGCTTGGAACCAAGGAGGCCCTATGAAGTCCGACGTCGGACGCTGAAGGCAGCCGCGCGCAATTCGCGCAATTTCGACGAGTTGGTTGGCGGCCTGCGCGATGGGCGCCTCTGACCTCTATAGTCTCGGGACGTGTCCGCCCGCCGTCGAGTACAGCCGAGAGTTCCGCGCGCAGGTGGCCGAGAAAATGGCGATGCTGCCGGAAAACGCGGCAACCGCGGAGATGATGTTCGACGACGCTGTGATGCGGGCGCAGTCACGGGCGTGTACCGAGGTGTTTGCGTCGCAGGACCATTAACTTTCGATTAAAAGTGCTCCATGTCTATGCTCAAGAAATCAAAGAGGTGATCTTAGGTTTTGGCCCAGTTAGCGCTGGTGTCGCACCGATCACAAATGGCATTTCGTGATTCGGCGTGGCAGGTGGAATGTCGGGGGCACGAAATTTGACAGCCCATTTTTTTGCAACGAAACGATTTGAGGTACGAGCAATGGTTCACGTCTTTGATATGCAGCTTCATAAAGTGCAGATCCCGGTGGAGATGCCGGAATGGGAAGAGCGGTACATGAACCCTGCCCGGGGCGACGAGGGGGTACAGGCTGTTCATGCGTGGCGTGACGGTGACCGAAAGTCGGTGCCCGAGGAACTGCCTAAGGTGCTTGTCGCGGATAAGCCCCGCAAGATATGGCGCGATGCATTCGAGGGCGTTAATGGCATCAATGTTGTCTCCGGGCGGGCGAAGGACGTGATCGAGCGGTTCGATCCGGACCTGCATCAATTCTTTGAGGTTCCGCTCCGCACCAAACGCGGTGTTGAGATCGAAGGGCCCTGGTTCATCATGAATGTGACCGTTCGGCAGAACTCCATTGTCGTCGAAAAGTCGCGTGTTCTCGTGAACGATGACTTCCCCGACACTCTCTGTTCATTCTGGGTTGATTCAACCACAAAAGACGTTGTCGTCGATACCTCCAAGCTCTCCCCCGACATCCACTTCTGGCGCGAAGCAAGGTTCCAGGGCAGCTTTCTCGGCTCGGATGCCCTTGTCACGGCTCTCAAGGACGCTGGCGCTAAGTTCTTCCCGTCCTATCCCGCGACCAATCTCAGCGACTTGAAGGAGGGCTGACCAGCCGGTTTGATCAGAGCCTTAGCGGCTAAGTCCCGCAGCTTCAGTCGCCAGGGCGGTCACCGCGTTCCAATCTTGGTCGGCGACAAGCTGTTGCGGCGCAACCCACGAGCCGCCAGCACATATCACGTTCGGCAAGCTGAGATAGGCTTCAGCATTGGCCATTGTGATCCCGCCCGTCGGGCAGAACTGGACCTGCGGAATCGGTGCGCCGATCGCCTTTAACGCAGCCGCGCCGCCATTTGCTTCGGCAGGAAAGAACTTTTGGATTGAGTAGCCCTTTTCCAGCAAGACCATCACTTCAGACGCCGTCGCAGCCCCCGGCAACATTGCCAGACCTGCCTCGATCGCTGCATCAAGCACCTTATCAGTTGCCCCAGGCGACACACCAAACGTGGCCCCAGCATCGACCGCCGCATGAACGTCGTCGGGGGTCAGCAAAGTGCCGGCCCCCACGGCGCCACCATCAACCCGTGCCATTTCACGGATCGCATCCAAAGCTGCGTCCGTGCGCAGCGTCACTTCCAGTGCAGGCAAACCACCTTTGATCAAGGCCGCTGCCAAATCGGCAGCGGTCGCGGCGTCGTCCACGACGAGGACGGGAACAATCGGGGCGAGCGCGCAAATGCGCGCAGCGTCAGCGCTGGATTGAAGCGGAGTCATATTTTTTGCTTTCGGCGATTGGTTTTAAGAACAATGAAGGAGATCCCGCTCAGATGCAAATCCGGGCGCCATTGGCCGCAGGCCCAACGGCACGGCGAAACACTTCGAACATCTCACGCCCGGTGCCATGAGAGTTCGCAATTAGATCTGGGCTCAAAACCGGGCGCTCGAGTGCGCCGTCTGTCAGCACATCGAGGGTTCCGTCTGTGGCATCCACCCGAATAAGATCGCCATCTCGCAGCTTGGACAACGGACCGCCATGACTGGCTTCGGGGCACACATGTATGGCCGCGGGCACTTTGCCACTGGCACCGGACATGCGCCCATCGGTCACCAGCGCCACCTGATAACCGCGATCTTGCAGTACCGCCAAAACAGGCGTCAGGGAATGCAGCTCGGGCATGCCATTGGCGGCAGGGCCCTGAAAGCGCACGACAACCACAACATCGCGGTTCAGCTCACCGTTTTGGAAGGCCGTTTTGACATCCTGCTGGGTTTCAAAAATCGCTGCCGGAGCTTCAATGATGTGACGCTCCGGAGCTACAGCAGAGACCTTCATCACTGCTTGGCCGAGATTACCGCGCAATTCGGATAGTCCGCCTTGGGGCTGGAATGGGTTCGACGCCGGACGCAGTATTTTTTCGTTCAAACTTGATTTCAGACCATCAACCCAGGCAAGCCGACCGTCGACCAATTTGGGATCTTGGGTATAGTCATCAAGCCCCTTACCCATCACCGTGGTCACATCATCATGCAACAAGCCGGCGTCGCGCAGTTCGCCCACCATATAGCCCAAACCTCCTGCTGCGTGGAAATGGTTCACATCAGCCAGACCGTTGGGATAGACCTTGGCCATCAGCGGTGTAATCGCAGAAATGTCCGCAAAATCCGACGGTTCGATCAGCACGCCCGCCGCAGCCGCCATCGCCGGCAAGTGGATAACCAAATTGGTTGAGCCCCCCGTGGCCATCAGACCGACAATCCCGTTCACGATCGCCTTTTCATCGAGAATTTCGAACACCGGCGTGAAGGTCTGCCCCAAGCCGGTCAGTGACAGGGCTCTGTGGACGGCCGCGTCGGTCAGCGCGTCTCGCAAAGGCGTATTGGGGTTCACAAACGACGCGCCTGGCAAGTGAAGACCCATGAATTCCATCAACATCTGGTTGGAATTCGCGGTTCCATAAAACGTGCAGGTGCCAGGACCGTGATAGCTGGCCATTTCAGCCTTCATCAATTGGTCGCGCCCAATTTCACCGGTGGCAAACTGCTGCCGCACTTTTGCTTTTTCGTCGTTGGGCAAACCACTCACCATCGGGCCCGCAGGCACGAACAGGCCGGGTATAAAACCAAAGGTCGCCGCCGCAATCACCAAACCGGGTACGATCTTGTCACAAACTCCCAGATAAACTGCAGCGTCAAAGGTGTTATGCGACAGCGCCACGCCCGCCCCCATGGCAATCACATCGCGTGAAAACAAAGACAGCTCCATGCCGACTTGGCCTTGGGTCACGCCGTCGCACATGGCGGGCACCCCCCCTGCAACCTGCGCAGTGGCCCCAAAAGTGCGGGCCGCGTTGCGAATTCGATCGGGATAAGCTTCGAACGGCTGATGGGCGCTGAGCATATCATTATAGGCCGTCACGATTCCCAAATTGGGCACGCGCCCAGCGACCAACGCGTCCTTGTCACCGCCCATCGCGGCATAGGCATGGGCTTGGTTGCCACAGGTCAAATGTCCGCGGCGCGGTCCACCCTCGGCCGCTTTGTGCATCCGCTCGAGATAGCGCGCCCGAGCCGCGCGAGAGCGCTCCGTGATCCGGGCGGTGATATCGATCAAAGTCGGGTTCAGGGTCATATTAGGCTACCTTACAATCGGGGCTGGGGCTGCGATCTCTCGATTGGTGCAAACCGTTAGCGCTAACACATCTTCGGGTCAAGATAGCATGCGACCTTTTTGGACGGATCTTGATCTGTTTTCGACGTCCCTTTGGGTCCGACATAGCGGCTATTCAAAACTTGCATTGGTCAGACATGCGCGCCGCTCTTATTTGTCTAAATAAGACTAGACAAAGCTCCAAAAGGCTCGCCCAAATGCAAAGTACTCAAACACCCATCGACCTGATCGCAATCGAAAGTAAAGCCCGCCAATTGCGCGCCCAAGCTGTCCGTCACAGTTTTCTGACGCTGGCCGCGTGGATCGCACGCGTCACGCATATCAGCGCAGCTTTGCCCACAAAAGCCTAAAGGGGACGCTGCGCCCGCGCTCCCCCTTTCCCATCGCTGGATATCCGCTTAGAGGAGGAGGATGACCTCTAATCCCCCTCTTCCCATCCTGCGCATGAAACCCAAAGCGGATGCTCGCTCCGTGCGGTTCGGAGCCCCTTGGGTGCGCCGTGAAGAGCTGGTCTTGGACCGCCGCGCCAAAGCCCTTGCGCCCGGCACATTATGCCAACTGCAAGATAGTGATCGCGTGCCCCTCGCCTTGATCGCAGCAAATCCACGCGCCAAAATCGCAGGGCGTGTGCTCTCGCGGAACGTGGCCGCCCAGATCGATCAGGCGTGGTTCGAGGCTCGGATTGGCGCGGCCCTTTCGTTGCGAGCGCGCGCGTATGACGCCCCCTACTACCGCCTGATCCACGCCGAAGGGGACGGCCTGCCCGGCCTTATTGTCGACCGGTTCGGTGACACTTTGGTGATGCAGCCCAACGCTGCATGGCTCGAAGCGCACCTGGATAAGCTGACCCATGCGCTCATCACAGTCACCGGGGCCCCCAATATAATCAAAAATGCATCTAGCCGCGCGCGCGCGCTGGAGGATCTCGATGACAACACCAAGGTGCTGGCGGGGGAACCGGCTGCGCGCGTCTTGGTGCCGATGAACGGAGCTCACTACGTGGCCGATTTGGCACAGGGCCAAAAAACCGGCCTTTTCTATGACCAGCGCTCCAATCACGCCTTTGCTGCCCGGTTCGCAAAAGGCGCTTCCGTCCTAGATATGTTCAGCCATGTCGGCGGTTTTGCCCTTGCCGCGCTGGCCCATGGCGCAACAGATGCACTGGCGGTCGATGGTTCTGCTTCGGCACTGGCGCTGGCCGAAGAGGGCGCCGCAGAAATGGGCTTGGCCGATAGACTGACCACGATGCGGGCTGACGCCTTTGCCGCGTTCGACGCGCTGGCGCGCCAAAACCGCATATTCGATCTGGTGATCTGCGATCCTCCTGCGTTTGCGCCGAACAAAATGGCGCTTGGCGCCGGACTGCGCGCTTATGAGCGAGTTGCCCGCGCTGCCGCGCAATTGGTTGCACCGGGGGGGATCTTGATGCTGTGCTCTTGTTCTCACGCGGCCACCGTCGAGAAATTCCGCAGCGCGTGCCTTCGCGGCATCGGGCGCGGCGGACGCCGCGGCGTGCTGATCTATACCGGATATGCCGGACCCGACCATCCGGTCCATCCCAATTTGTCAGAGACCGGGTACCTGAAAGCATTGGCGTTTCGGCTGACGTGATGCGGGTTTTGTTGGATGCCTGCGTTTTGGTGCCGACTTTGACACGGGCATTGATGATGCGACTGGCCGATAAGGGCGCGATTGATCCCGTCTGGTCGCCTCAGATCTTGGCGGAATGGCAACATGCCGCCCAGCGCTCGGGCCCAATTGAGGCCTTGGCCGTCACCGGCGAGATTGCAGTCATGAATGCGCGCCATCCAACCGCCAATGTTACACCCAACCCCAGCCTGATAGCATCCCTATCCCTGCCCGATCCAAATGATACGCATGTCCTTGCTGCTGCGGTGACAGACCGGGTCGCCGACATCGTGACGTTCAATATCCGTGACTTTCCAACGCGAACACTCGCCGCCTATGGGATCCACCGATACCACCCAGATACGATATTGCTGCAATGCCTATCGCCTGCGCTGGAAGACCTTTTGCGATCTGAAATCAGCCGTGCTGAGGCCGCAACCGGCCTGTCCGCTCGTGGATTGCTGAAAAAAAGTCAACTGCCCCGGTTGGCCAAGGCCCTCTATCCCAAAGGGTAAGTTTCAAGCCTGAAGGTCAGCCATCCTCGCACCACGCATTGCTGCGATATGTTGAGACCTCGGCGACCATAAGCGTTGATTGTCGTTGCCGGAGCCCGCGACAAGGTGCCTATCAGATTTGTCATGCTCCACCCCGATCCCAGCCCTGGCCCACAAAGCTAAAAGCTGCCTCAAGGCTGTCAACTACGACCCGACCAGCGGTCACACACGAATGGGGTTTCAAATCAAAAAACCACCCGAAGCCGCTGCGTTTGACGTCATCGGCGACATCTTACTGCGTGCCCCAGCGGCGCTCATTCCTTTCAATCGCGGCAATCCGATCCGCCGTCTTCGGATGTGACATGATCCATGCGGGGGTGGCACCAGACTGCATCCCCGTCAATGTCTCGAGTTTGGCGAACAAGGATTTTTGTGGTCCTGTACCAATCCCAGACTTGACCAGCAATGCGCTGGCATAGGCGTCGGCCTCATATTCGTCATTGCGAGACAAACGCGCCGCCAACAGTGAGGTCAAACCATTGGCCACCATCACGCCAATACCGGGCAAGACCCGCCCCAACAGCATCGACAGAACCACACGGATCGCGTTTTGGCCGGAAAAATCAATCATTCTTCGTCGGGTGTGACCCAGCGCAACATGGCCCAGCTCATGCGCGATCACTGAAGACAGTTCCGGCGCAGTCACCGCTCCTGCGCGGTACTTATTATAAAACCCGCGTGTGATGAATATACGCCCATCCGGGGCCGCCAATCCGTTAATCGGGTCAACTTCATATAAGTGAACTTTCAAATTTGGCAGATTAAGCGCCTGCGCCATCTTATCGGTGAACCGCCGCAAATCCGGGTCCACCAGCTCTGTCGACTGCTGGTCGAGCTGTCGCCGCGTGCGCCAGCTCGAGAAAAAATACATGCCGATCGCATAAACAATGGCCAGGAGGACGGGAATTCCCTTCAACATGGTCTTGATATGGGTTGGCTGGCGCGCTTGGACAAGTCAGGCCCCTTCCCTATTCGCCCAAGCGCGCTTTGCGCCCTCCACGACGGCCGATTTTGGGTGCCTCGGACAAAGCCTCACGCAACACTTGAGTCATTGGATGATCCTCCGCCCCAGGCGCGTAATGCGCCAGCAGTTTGGTGATCTTAGGCTTGGGATCTGAATCAACAGGCCAGCCCAGCGCCCAGTCCAAAAAGATGGTTCTGCAATCCCAGCTGGTTATTCCCTTAATCCGATAGCTTTCAAAAATCAGCGCACGCGGATCCAGCGCCGCCATTGGCTCAGGTTGTTTACCATTGGATTTTGTCGTCATTTGTCAGCCTCTTGTCTTGTTTCCGGCTTGCCATGATTTGGCTCATGGCAGGCGCGCGATATCACGCGCGCCGCTTGCTGTGCCCCGCTGCGCAGTGCACGCTCGAGATCTGCAATGGTGCCGTGACCGCTGTCGCGCAGCAAAAAAGCGCGACCACCCTCGCCCACCGCCCCGGGATCCAACGGCCCATCCGTTAGCAGCCGCGCGGCATGCAGTACCATGACGAGCCGCTGATATTGGGAAATTAACGTCTCTATCTCAGCGCAAACCGACAGACCTGCCCCTGAGGCAAGCTCGAGCTGGGCCAATGTCGTCCGGGCGCTTTGGCCCGTGATCAGAGCCGCTGTCTGCCCCATAAGCTCTATGTCCATCATCGATCCGGGCCCATCTTTCAGATCCCAAACCCGGTCTCCGGACTTCGCAGCAAACAAACGCGTCCGCATCTCAGCCCATTCGGCAACGATCTGAGCGCGATCGCGTGGACTGCTCAGCACATCGAGACGCACTTGATCGATCTTCGTTTGCAAAGCTGCATCGCCCGCCAAACACCGCGCGCGTGTCAAAGCGAGATGTTCCCAGGTCCAAGCCTCATCACGTTGATATTGCGCATAAGCGGTCAACGAGGTCGCAACCGGGCCCTGCTTGCCAGACGGGCGTAAACGCATATCGACCTCATAGGCGATCCCTTCCGACATCGGCGCACCCAGGGCTGTGACAAATGTCTTGGTCAGCTTGGCGTAATAGCTGCGCGGATCCAAACTGCGTGCGCCCGCCGATACGGCGCCATCTGGCGCGTGATAAACCACGATCAAATCCAGGTCTGAGCCCGCATGCAGAGCCTGTGCACCCAGCGATCCCATCCCGACAACGGCCACTTGTCCGCCAGGGATTTTTCCGTGTCGACGGTCCATATCGCTTTGCACAAGGGGCAGCACACCGCGCACAACAGTATCGGCCAAATCCGCATAATGCGCTGCGGCCTCTGACGCCGATATAAGGCCCCTCAACAGGTGAACACCGATCCGAAAGTGCCATTCTTTTTTCCAACGCCGCAGCGTCTCTAGACTGTGTTCATAATCCCGTGACGCCGCCAGTTGGACGCCGAGGTCTGTCGCCAAGGCCTCTGGACCAGGCCAAGGCGCAAAGAATGGCCCCCCGATGACCGCATCAAACACGGCTGCATTGCGCGACAGATAGCGCGCCAAGGCAGGCGAGGTCGCGCAGATGTCAACAATAAGATCAATCAGCTGCGGGTTGGCTTCGAACAGCGCGAACAGCTGCACGCCAGCCGGTAGCCCGGACAAAAACCCGTCGAACTGGATCAGTGCCTCATTGGGCTTGGCGGCCCGCTGCAACCGCACCAGCAATTCCGGGCGCAAGCGTTCGAAAATTTCGACAGCGCGGGACGACCGCAGCGCGGGATAATGCAGCCACCGATCCAAGATTGCTTTGGTCTCAGCTGGGATCGGGGCGGATCTGACCGCAGGCTTGGCACTGCTGGGCGGTTCAAAAAAGGGGTCGGTCACGCGGGTCACTGCGCGCAAACGCGCGGTCAGAGTGTCTGCAAAGCGCGCCACATCGCCCTCGCCCAACAAATACGAAATACGTTTCATGCCTTCGGAGTCGCGTGGAATATCATGGGTTTGGGCGTCGTTAATCATCTGGATTGCATGCTCGACCCGGCGGTGCTCGTGGTAGTGATCGGCAAGCTCGGCCGCAGCATCGGGTTCAATTCGCCCGTCTTTGGCCAACGCACTCAGTGCATCCACTGTGCCGCGCAACCGCAAGGCCGGGGCACGTCCCCCGAGGATCATTTGATGGGTCTGAGTGTAAAACTCGATCTCACGGATCCCGCCAGCCCCCAGCTTGATGTTATGGCCGGGCAATGAAAAGGTCCCCGTCAGCCCTTTATGGGCACGGATCCGCTGGCGCGTCTCGTCAGTGTCACGCAATGCCACATAATCCAGATGCTTGCGCCAAATAAACGGATCCAGCCGCCTGAGAAAGGCCGCCCCGGCGGCTTGGTCTCCGGCACAGGGGCGCGCCTTGATATAGGCCGCACGTTCCCAGCCGCGCCCCACGCTTTCATAATACCGTTCGGCGGCTTCCAAGGCGATACACACAGGTGTGACGCTGGGATCAGGGCGCAACCGCAGATCGGTGCGAAACACATAGCCGTCCCCCGTAATATCGGACATCACAGCCATTGCACGTCGTGTAATCTTGATGAAAGCCGCACGGGCTTCGCCGTAATCCGAACTGTCAAACCGATCTTGGTCGAACAGACAAATCAGATCGATGTCAGACGAATAATTCAGCTCGTATGCGCCCATCTTGCCCATCGCAAGCACCACCATTCCGCCACAGGTCGGATCCCCCGGCATCACATTGGGGATCTTGCCCTTTAGTGCTTCGGCACTGACCAAACAGTGCAGTGTGTGATCCAGCGCCTGCTGTGCAAACAGGGTCAAGGCTTTGGTCACATCCAGCACGCACCAAACACCGCCCAAATCCATCAGCGCCGTCCAAAGCGCAGTTCGCCGCTTGAGACAACGCAACTTGGGTTTCAGATCCGGCGTGGAAATCGAGGTGATTTGCGTTAACAATTCCGCCGTCATCTGCCCCGGATCTTGGGCCAGCGCAGCGCTGAGCCAGGCGCGCTCACGCCATATCAGCCCTGATAGATAAGGGCTTGAGCCGGCCGCGCCATGCACGAGGTCAGCCACAAGTCCACTGGATATTCCAAGCTGGGCGACCCGCTCATCGCCTGTGCTTGGATCAAACGCAAGCGGTGTGCGGGTGATAAAATCAGAAAGCGTCATAAGTCGAGTAGCGCGCGTCTGCCCAGCGACGTCAAGATCCAGGACGGCGTCCCGGCATCTTTTCAACCTTCCCGAACCCGCCAGCACATTCAACAAAGGAACCTCAACCCATTGATGCATCAGCGTATCACCAGCGCATGCCGAGACTGGTGCTGAAATCCAACCCAGCTGCTGAGCGCATATCGCACCGGGTCTATCTTCAAACAAACCGGCGAGACGAACTTCCCGCGCAAACCAACGCTATGGCCTATTGCATTAGATTTGACACACCCCCAACGAAAGGTCCGTCCGTCTTGATCCAATCTTTTAAAAGTGAAATTTATTAACATTGCCTCTTGTGATCTGAGCTTGCCGCCCCACATAAGTAAATGTGAAAAACATTCACATACACGCAAACAAGAAAGGACCCAAAGATATGAGCACCTTAGCAACCTGGCCAAATCAAGCTGAAACCTGGCTGGATTCAAAAGGCAAAGGCGCCTGGATCGCAGCGATGGTGCTAGGCTTTGTCTTTTTCTGGCCTCTCGGCCTTGCCCTTCTTGCTTATATGATTTGGAGCAAACGTATGTTTTCTGGAAAATGTGCACCGCGCACATCGTATCGAACCCGTCATGGACTGCAATCCTCGGGCAATAGCGCTTTTGACGCCTACAAAGCTGACACTTTACAACGCTTGCAGGAGGAACAAGACGCGTTCAAAAACTTCCTTGACCGTCTGCGCGCCGCCAAGGACAAGACGGAGTTTGACCAGTTCATGGAAGAACGCGCCCGTAAAGTGTCGGTGCCGAACGCGAGTTCCGAACCCGACAGTGCCCAGCCTTAAGGCGCATCGCTGCGCGGCTGTGTAAAGGATCCTTTCTGCCCCCGCATGTCACAGCGGGGGCCGAGGGACCAACGGAGTCGCCGATGCTTGTTCTTCACGAAATCTGTTGTACAGTCCACGCTTGCGCCAGTCGCTTGATCTGACGCACAAACGCCGCAGACCCGATTGCGCCAAGAGAGCCATTGCCATGTCCGAATTGCCCGATCCTCACCTCAACCCTGATTTATATGCCGGTGTCCCCGGCAAACGTCTGGTCGCTTGGGGCGTGGATCTTTTGGTGACATTGGCAATGACACTGATATTGATCCCGCTCACTTTGTTCACGGCCCTGTTCTATTTGCCGATCCTTTGGATGGTGATCAGTTTCTTTTATCGCTGGCTCACCCTTGCAAATCGATCTGCGACCTGGGGCATGCGATTTACCGCAATAACACTTCGTGGACCAGGTGGTGGGCGTCTGACTACGGGTCAATCGTTCTTTCATACATTGGGATATTTTGTATCCATAACCATTGCACCGCTGCAATTGATATCCATGGTGTTGATGATGGTTTCTGCCCGCAAACAGGGGTTGACGGACCTTGTATTAGGCACTGCGATGCTAAATCGCGCATCGGAATGGTAATTGATCCCGCTGCCCTATCCCGATAAATAGCAAATTCCCGCTAAAAAAGACCTTTGCGTCACCGCACAAGCTTGATAACGTTCCTATCAAGCTGAGTTAGAGCGTTCATTTGCGTCATACGTTACCTATCGCCCCGCAATTTTATGTCACGGCTCCACAGCCGTGTCCCTATCTAAAGGACCGGATGGAGCGGAAGCTGTTCACCGCCTTACAGGGGGACTCTGCGGGTGTGTTGAATGATACCCTGTCTCAGCAAGGATTTCGTCGGTCACAAAATGTATTGTATCGACCGTCTTGTGCCGATTGCACAGCGTGTCTGTCGGCGCGGATCCGTGTCGAAGACTTTAAGCCAAGCCGAAGCCAACGTCGCACGCTCAAGCGCAACAAGACCATGCATCGCGACGCAACCAGCCCGTGGGCGACTGAGGATCAATACGCGCTGTTTCGCAAATATCTCGACACACGCCATGCAGACGGTGGTATGGCGGACATGGATATATTCGAGTTTGCGGCGATGATTGAAGAAACGCCCGTGCGCTCCCGCTTGATCGAATATTCCGTACCTTTGAGTTCAAATCCCCGGGACCGTGAGTTGATGGCTGTTTGTTTGACAGATGTGCTCGAAGACGGATTAAGCATGGTCTACAGCTTTTACGATCCGAATATGGCACGGTCCTCGCTGGGCACATATATCATTCTCGATCATATCGAAATCGCACGCGAAGCAGGCTTGCCCTATGTCTATTTGGGCTATTGGGTGCCAGGATCCGTCAAAATGGGCTACAAGGCGGGGTTCTCAGCCCTCGAGATTTTCAAAGGCGGGCGCTGGACAGATATTGGCGATCCAGCCCAGCACAACGCGGACACCAACCCGCTCCATGTCGATCCGATCTCCGAACAAGTCGCGCAGATTACATTGCCAGACATACGCGCGCCACGGCTTTAAGAGCGCCACGTGTTGGCGTGCCCTGCAACACGATGTCTGACGACGGACAGGGCGTAGAAGACCTGCCTGACTTGCTGACTGGCCTGACTTGCTGACTGTTGCCCTGAGTGACCCGGCTGTGAGCCTCACGGACGCCCTGACAGTCGAAGCGCTAGGCGATCTGGACCTAGACAACGTCGCTGTGCTTGCGGTACCCCTGTGTGGGCAAATCCAGCGACCGACCGAGCAGAAATCACCCGCTTGTGCAAGCACCCATCGGATCCTACGCAGCGAGGTGCTGGCACTGACCCCAAACGCGTTCGTAGGCGGCGGTACCTGCGTTGGTGTACCGCCGGGGCCGCGTCTCTTTGGGGCGCGGCCTTCTTATGTTTTTGAAGACGCAATCTGGTCAACAAAGTATCGTCAAAACGCGTGCTTGCGTGTTAAGGATGAGCAAAAACACGTAGGGATTTTTGAATGCAGCTTGCGACTATAGCTATTTCAATTCTGGCGCTGATCATATCGGGTGTAACACTTTGGCTATCACAGCTTCGGCGTGGAAAACTAAAGATGACGCATCCTAAAGTGGTTTTCTTTGGTCCAGATGGAAGCGAAGGGGACATATCCAAGGTTTTCCTACGTACGTTGCTATATTCAACAGGGAAACGTGGAATTGTGCTTGAGCACCTCTTTATACGGTTGCGGCGCGGTGAAACCCAACAGAATTTCAATGTTTGGGTTTATGGTGAGAAAGACTTGGCGCGTAGAAGTGGCTTATTTGTGGGCCAAGAAGGGATTGCGACCAATCACCACTTTTTAACTCCTACAGACATTCGCGGCTTCGACTTTGCGGCGGGCGAATACGAACTTGAAGTGTTTGGTAAGATTGTAGGGAAAGATACGACTATGCTTCTTTCTACTATTCAATTGTCTATCGACGCGCACGAAGCGGAACAACTTCGGCAACAAGATCACGGCATCTACTTTGATTGGGGTCCAGACGCTGGGCGCTATCAGAAGAAAATTGAAGGTCGTCGGTCGAAGGTGCTTGATCCATTGAAGCTTCTTGAAGCGCTACAGGAAGGCGGTTCGCCACCAACAACAGACGTTTGACCCTATGTTTAGTCTGGTCTCCAACGCGACATGCGGTCACATCTTCGTGAGCGAAACCGAGGCCGAACCGACCGTGACAACCAGCGCCAAAGCTATAGTAGGTTGTTAGAAGTATTGGCTCTGCGCAAATTTTCCCAATAAAATCAAGGGTTGTTGGCTCCGGCGGTAGGGATCGAACCTACGACCAATTGATTAACAGTCAACTGC
>JBELMC010000028.1:4412-31099 GCA_042096155.1 Dinoroseobacter sp. | reverse complement strand
CGGATACACCTTAGAAACGCTGCAAAACTGTCCGAAAAAGCGGGACCACTTCAAACAGAGCCTGGGTTTGCTATCCCAGGTCGATAGAACTGAACAGCGATCCGCCTGTTTTTTCTGGCCTGCCTATCTTCATCCTCAATCGTATCCTGTCCCGCGCAGCGAGGTTAAAACTCTTGACATTAACGGTCCTAAATGTAGCGTCAGCGACATCACTCGCGATGGTTAATGGGTCGCGTCGGCAGGGCGTCTCGCAATGTCGCAGCTCCAAAGTATAAATGAAAACATGATATAGACGGCAATGACAAAGCAGCTTTTGATTTACGATAAAGTGGTCCCGGTGAACCGGCAGGATCATCGAACACTCTCCGTGCGGCGCACAACGTCCTTTCACTTCGCAACTGACCTCAACTCGCTTCCAATTGTAGATGCCGAGTTCTCACGGGCAGCTCTGGAGATGCCGATCGTCTTTGCAAAGACCGAAACCGGGATCGTGAGCCTCGCACTGCTGGGCACCGCGGAGCGCAAAAACGCCTTTGTCAAGCCGGACGGCACCTGGGCCGGGCGCTATGTTCCCGCCTTTCTGCGCCGCTATCCTTTCGTTTTTGCGGTCGACGATCAGAGCCAGCGTATGACACTTTGTGTCGACGACACGTTTCCCGGCCTCAATACCGAGGACAAGGGCGAACGGCTGTTCGACAGCGACGGGGCGGAAACGACATATCTCAATACCATTCTGCGCTTCATGGAAGAGTACCAGGCCACCTTCAATCGAACGCAGCAATTTTGCGATCGGCTGTCTGAACGCGATCTGCTTGAGGAGGCAAGAATAGACTATCGTCTGGCCGACGGTACTCAGGGCGGTGTCACAGGGTTTTTGCGCGTGTCCAACGATAAGCTGCGGGCCTTGCCGGACGACACCATCTCCGAGATGTTCCGAACAGGCGATCTCGATCTGATCCAGATGCACATGCTGTCAATGCACAATGTCGAACCGCTGGTGGAGCGGTCTCTGGCCGGCGTCGAGGCGGCGGAGACCGAAGCTGACGAGACCGAGCATTCCGCAGGCGACGTCGAAGAAATGGGACTTCAGTGACGCTTACGCGACATAAATAACGCGACGGCACCGGGTTGGGGGCGAGTGACATGAGCGAACAGTTTGACGGCCGTAAGCTGACAGGGGCGCATTTCGTGGTGCCTCAGCCGCAAACTGCGCCGTCTCTCGCCGACCGACTTGACAAAATTGCCCGTTCCTTCTTCGCCGTGCAGCGCAAGGCTCGCCTGCCGAAACCCCGTAAAGCCATCGATCAGCTAGAACCGCGCTTGTTGTTGTCGGGTGATCCGATCTCAGCGACCATGGCGGTGGGCGTCAGCGCGACGTTGCGCGTGGCCGAGTTCCGCTACAACGCGGGAACCGAAGACGAACCGGATGAACAGAAAGAGCTGCGTGTGCAGCTCGTCCAAGGGATCAATCCTTTGGTATCGGAGCGGGACAATGTCATAGCGGAGCGTCGGATCGTCGAGATTGACGGTCAGAAGCGGGTTGTGACAAATAATGTGGGCACGCCTGAAACACCGACTGACTTTCTCTCGATCGTCGGCGACACTGACGCAAACAACCTTGTCATCGATCAATCGGTGCTCAGCCTGGCCGACGCGGTCACGTTCCAGGTGAATTTGGGCGACGGCAATGATACGATCACTGGACCCGAGAAATCCGACGGCCTCATCTGGTCGCTCGACACGATCTCCGATGGGGCAGCGTCCGGTAAATTGTCGCTGCTTCAGCCCACGGGTGATCTTGCGAACCCCGATACCGGTGACACGACCCTCGACCAGCGCGTCAAACACGACGCTGTCGGCTCCGAACGGACATATTTTCTGGACTTCCAAAACATTGAGGAATTTGACCTTTTAGCAACGCGGGATGTGGTCGTCGACCGCTCGGGTGGTGGTGGCGTGTCGGAATGGAAGGTGACCTGGGACACGGATCGCGTGGCGCTCGACCGCTACACGACAGGCATAGGTGTTTCGGCCACGTCGCACATAAATCCCAGCCGCGAAACGGATTTGTTGATCACTGGGGCAGAAGCGTTCAAGGCGACTGCGGAGACCCACCTGAATTTGTCCGGCGCAAATCTCAGCGCAACTGAAATCGGCGCAGATATAAATGCGGGTGCGGGCAACATCCTATTCTACGCCGCCTCGGATGAAACTCGCAGCGACCCGACCAACGCACTGGACATCTCGGGCGTGACGCAATTCACCGGCACGGGCGGTAAAGATCGCGGTCGGTTAGATCATGGCGTTTCCATAAATCTTGGGGGCGCGCGCGATATCATCTTCGGCAGCGACGACCTGCAAGAATGGACGCTGAGTAATCGCGCCTTAGACGCGGGCAAGTTGGCTGAAGCAGAGCTCTCTGTTGACTTTTTTGAATTGGACGAAACGGTCGAGAATGCTGGGACATGGACCTCCATCGGCAGTCGTGCGATGGTCTGGGGTGCCGATGAGCTCGATGGCGGCGAGTCCACTGATCGGCTCATCATCGATTATGGCCAAGTTGTGACGACAAAAGTCAACTCCGATCCGGATGCTCCGGAGTTGGAGATCATACACGGCACCTCTGCCGCATTGAAGGCCCGCGGCTTTGACGAATTGGACGCACGTCAAGCAGGGTCCAACCGGCTTGACTATAGCGGCTGGTCTGACGACGTGTCGGTCGATTTCGTACTCGGCGACGCGACGGGGCTCGATTTCATAACCGGGTTTCGTGCCGTCACCACTGGGTCGGGCGATGATGCTGTCGTCATGGCCCACGACACCGCCAATGTGTTGACCGGGTCAGGGGCCGACAAAATCACGGTGACGCGGTTCTCCGTGAAAGCTGAGATTGATGCAGGCGACGGTGATGACCTGTTGCGTGGCGATATAGACGCCCGCTCGGACATCTATAGCTCGGATATCCGCATTCTGGCCGCTGGTGACAGTTTGCTGGGCGCAGCCACCGATTTCGATCTCGAAGAAGGAGACGCCGTCGACGCGGACAATAAGCTCGTCACCGCCGTGCCTGACGACCTGGACCAGGATACCGCAGGTATCCAGACGACCGATCCTCTTGCGACCTGGTTCAATATTACGACTGCGGGAGCGACGGGATTCGGTGGCTCTTTGACCACGCGGCTGGCCAATGATCCTCCCGGTTCCTACTCCGCAGGTGAGCAGCAGGTCTCATCCGCGAGTTTTGCCCATATAGAGCGGATCGAGGGGCAGGGCGGCGACGACGATCCCGACAAGATCTCGCTTTCGGTACGCGATACACCTTCACCAAGCGCGATCTGGCGCATGGCCGACGTGTTCACGGGCTCGATTGAAGTCGACGGGCAAACGCTCGCCTATGAAGGTGTCGGCATCGGTGAAAACGCTATGGACAACGGTCATTTGACCCTCAGCTACGGTGGCGGCGGCCCCGATGATTTTGTCGGCGATGTTGTCGTTGACCTCACCCAGCAGCTTGTCGCTGGCTTTGTCGATTTCATAGGCTACGTCCACAAGTTGATCGGGACGGCGCAGAACGATGCGATGACCGGCCATGCCGCGACCCGCTTCTTGTTTGGCGGTGATGGCGATGATTATCTGACCGCGACGGTCGCAAAGGATGTCGAAATCGATGGCGGCTCCGGCACCGATACCTTGGGGTATATTGGCGCGGCTGGGCAAGTAAATCTTACCGACAATAAGATCAACCAGGGCAGCGATGAGTTAACCCACGATAATATAGAAGCGGCAGTCATTTTGGCGGGTGGCGATACGCCGGTCGAGATCAACGCCCTTGCGTTTACGCGCGGCTCGGTCAGCCTCGGTGGCGGCGAGGGCGATGATACGCTGATCGGTTCGAATCAGACGGACATATTCTTCGCCTCCGGTGGATCGGATATGATCACGACCCATGCGGGGCGCGACAGCTATGTGGCGCGTGGCGCATACGGTTTCCCGACCGATGCCGACGTGGCGGCCGACGATACATTGCACCAGTCCATCGCCATCGCGAGCGGCGTCGCCGGGAACTGGACGGTGTCAACCACACCAGACACCTCCGGGGGATCTGACGTAACGACCGTCGATAAAAACTTCGATCTCAGTTTCAATTCCATCGACACCATCCATGGTGAGTTGTCAGATATTACGATCCTGGGCAATGATGAGGACAACCATTTTGATGCCTCAGAAACGCAAGTCAGCGTGGTGTTGATCGGCGGCGACGGCAACGACATTTTGATCGGAGGTGACGGCGACGACACGTTGTCGGGGGGCGATGGCGCCGACGCTTTCACGGGCAATGACGGCGATGATACGGTGATCGAGACCGGCGGTCGCTTCTATAAGGCCGATGGGACGGGCCTTCTGCACGATTCCGCACAAGACACAGCCTATACCTTGAAATTGCTGCTGCCAACCTCGACCGAGACAAGCGATCGTTTCCGCTTTGTCGCGACGCGCATGGATGGTGAAACGCTCTCCACCGGGCAGATGGCCTTTACTGCGGGCGATGGCGAGATCGTAGGTGCGATCCGTGCCCTGCAATTGGCTGATCCACAATCGTTGGTGGTCGACATCGAACGCGACAACAATGGCAATATCAGCGGCATCAAGCTGGAATTTACCGGGGCCTATGGCGGACGTGACCTGGACATGGACTTTCGGGCCACCGGCACAGCCACCAATGGCGGTGCCGCAACCGCTTTCGAGGACATTATTGCCATCGAGACGGTGGGCACTTTCGCCAACGACCCCGAGTCCCTGACGGGCATCGAGCGGCTTGATCTCTCGTTTGCCCTCGACCGCGCAGGCGTGGCGGACATATCGGATTTTGCCGGTTACGCCAAGGTCACGGGCTCGGCCTTTGTCGACCGCGTCAGCATCGGCGACGGGCACGAGGTCGATCTGCGCGCGGGCGATGATTTTCTCACATTGTCGACGCTCGGCGCGTCGGCGGATGCGCTTACTGTCGACGGCGGAGAGGGCTTCGATCGGGTCACGGTGGCGGGTTTGTCGCAGGTCTCGCTGACCGATACCACGATTGAAGGGGACCAGGCATCTGGTGTCGTTCATGAGGGTTTCGAGGATTTCGTCGTCATTGGAACCAGTGGGGACGATACGCTCAGCGCCGCCGGTCTGGCGAAAGCAGGACTGAGCCTGTCGACCAAAATTGTAGATTTGAACGGCGGCTATGGCTTGCCGATCCGAAGCGATGGCAACGAAGAGATGAGGGTCGATCCGGAACCGGATCCGGATTCGGACCCGATCGAAAGCACCTTGGTGGATTTCGACACCGGCGTGCGGCTTTATGATTTGAAGGTGATCCATCCCGATGGCACCGAAGATTACGTGGATTTCTTCGACACCGCCGCCACGATGCAGGATATCATCGATAGCTTCGCAAACGTCCCTGGGCTGACCGCATACATCGATGAAGGGGCATTGCATATTGAGTCGTCTTTATCCGGTTCCGGTGCGTTGCGTTTTGAGGGGGTGGAGGTCAACAGCTCCGATCGGGAGGGCTCAGCTGGCGTCGACAATCAGATGTGGGTCGACAATTCGATGCTGGAAGCGCTTGGCTTGTCGGGTCTCAAGTTCTCTGGCAATACTGTTGTGGCACGGCTGTCCAGCGGCATGCGGGTTCTCATTGATGGGCTTGCGGGAAATGATACGATCACCGGGTCGGCGGGCAATGATGTGCTAATCGCCGGGCTCGGGTCGGACAACATCGATGGCGGCTTGGGCAATGATCATCTCATCGCCTGGAAAAACGGCCAATCGGGCGATTTCACGCTGAAGACTGAAGACGACGACCGTAGCAGTCTCGAGGGGGACGACGGGTTCAACGCTCAAGGTGTTGAAATCATCGAGCTGCGCGGCGACGCATCCGAGCAAACGATAACTGCCGCTGATTATTCGGGTGATTTGATTTATCGCTCTGGCGGCGCGGCAGACACCGTCGAGAAAGGCAGCGGCAAGGACACTATCATTGTTGAGGGGGTTGAAGACTTCGACGCGGGTGACACGTTTCAGATCAGTTCAACGTCCGTAGCGGGATCTGCCGACAACGCCGAGGATGTTGTGCATCTGGCAGTTGACGGCGTGGTGAACGAAGCACTGTTCGAACGTGTCAATTATGTCGCTGACGGGGCGGCCGCCAACGCGGCTTTCAATGTCGGCGCGCTGCCCGTCAAGGCCGAAAAGCTTTGGCTGACCCGGATCGATGACAGCCGGACCGGTGCGCTGGAGATCAATGCCGTTGCGTCTGGCAAGGTTGTGTTCGACCAGCAGGCGATCACGGTAGAGACAAATATCACTCAGGATGATGGCACGGCGGCTGACAACCAGATTACCTTCCGCACGCTCTCATTCATTCAGAACGCCGGAACCGAAATCCGATCGAACGGCGATGTATTTTTCATCGCCCGGGCGGAGGATCGTCGTTGGACATCCGGTTTTTACAACATCCAGTCCACCGACATTAATTATCAATTCGGTGTCGGCACAGCGACCAACGACTCCTTGGTTGAAGCGCGGAACATCCATATCGATCTTCGCGCGGGCAAATTGCCGCCTGAAGACGTGCCGATCGACGCGGCGCCAGCGGAAAAGTCGTGGCTGGAAAAGATCGAAGCGGCCTTTGTCGACGGCGTTACCAGCACAGTGCCGTCAATTCTCAAGTCGATCACACCGATCTCGGCCAATTCGCGCTTCGTGTCAAACATCACTTTGAACGCGACGGCGGCTCATGTGTTTCGCACCACCAGTACGGCTGACCAAGGCGATCTGGTGATCCGCGCCATAACCGAAGGGGTCAACGAGGCCGCGCCACAGGGTGTCGTCGCGGGGATCGCATTTGGGCTGGTGCAAGTTGATCACAACATCCAGATCCGGTCACAATTGGATTTGGCGCGCGATTTAGATCTGCGGTCGGTGGTCGATGTGGCCAACAGCGTCAAGGGAGATAGCGGCGAGAGTCTTGAAGGTCTGGGCTTTGGCGTTGCCGTCAGCGTCAACCTGATCAACAACGTGGTGTTCGTGGATGCACGCGACGACAGCAAGGTAGGCGGTTCGCTGCACGTTGTCGCCAATACGATCGAACGGCTCGACACCAACGCCTCTGCCAAAAGTGGCAAAGATGGTAAGGTCGCCGTTGGTATCGCTGTCGAGGTCGGCTTAAATACGACGACGGCAAGGCTCGCGTCCTCCAATCTGACAGTCGATGGGAACGTGACGGTCGAGGCCGAAAGTTACAAAGGATCGGTTAGCAAGCAGTTCGCCAACTTCTTTCCGACCTCTGGTGCGTCGGGGATGAGCGTCATCGCAGCGACAGGCACGATGGACGGCGGCAATATCGTCGAAGGCTTTGTCGAAAAGGCGGACCCGATCGGCGCCAGCGGCGGCATCGACGGCTATGTTGGCAAGAAAGTCCAAGAAGGTCTGGCAAAAAAGCTTGAAGGGTCCAAGAACAAGATCGGCAAGTTCCTTCAAGGTACGCTGAGTGACAAGAACCAAGACGGCACGAAAAAAGAGCCAGTCCAACCGAAGTTCCAAATCTCAGGTGCGATCGGCGTGCTGGTCGACCGCGATATCACGACGGCCGCACTGGGCTATGCCGATGGCACTCCAAGCTTGATCGTTGCGGGCGGCAAGGTCACGGTTGATGCCCGCGGCTCGGTCCAACCGAACATGGCCGCCGTCGCGTTTGCCACCAACGAAGGATCAAACTCGAAAGGCTCCAAGCCAAAGCTCGGGGCTGCAATCGCGGTGAATGCCGGTGTGTTCGAGATCAAGGCCAATGCCCGGATCGAAGCAGAAACGGAGGTGCGCGCAAAAAATGAGGTCAATGTCACCTCGTCAGCGCTGAACAAAATTGATCCGTTGGGACTTTGGGGCGCCAATCTGATCGCCCCAACTGTTAAGGCTGCCTCCGCTCCGGATCACACTGTCTCCGACGGGGAGGTCAATGTCGAATCCGGCCAGATCGTGGAAGACGCGGAAGGCAACCGGTATACAGCCGAAACGACGCGCAACAATATCAACCTCGCCACTGAGGATTTCGCAGATACGTCCAACTGGACCAAGGCGCCGAGCTGGGAGGAGACGTTAAGATCGTCGCTCGTTACACTGGGCGGCTATCTGAACGACAATTTCGGCCTTGTCGGCAACTTGTTTGGTCTGTGGGCGCAAAGCTTCGGCCGGGGTGAAAAGGCCGGGGTGGCGATTTCATCGCATGTGATGCACCTGGACTACGACGCGCAGAGCCATATCGGCGATGGCGCGACGCTTATGACCAGCGAGACCGGACTTGCCGACGGTGCAAAAGCGTCTGCCAATAAGGTGACAATCACAGCTGAGGCCCGCACAGACACGATCACTGGCGCAGGCAATATCGCGCCCTTCGGCCCGGCTTTGGGCGAGGGCCAGGACCCGACCACCGATAAGGGTTTTAAGAAGTATCTGACCTCTTATTACAAGTCCTTCAAGGACGGTTTGAAAAAGAGCAAACTGGTGCAGAACCCGCTTGGCGGGGGCAAAACGGAGGTCGCGATCGGCGGTTCGGTCACAGTGATGATCGAAAAGACGAGCGGCATCGTCGATATCGGCAACGTTACGATTCATGCCAATGATATGGTCGCGTCCGGCACCACTGGCCATTTTGGCGCGTCTCTGACCGCAGCGGGGGGCAAGGGTGGCAAACTGTCGCTGAACGGGTCATGGACACATACGAGCGTAGATACCGAGGCGCGGGTCAGTATCAATTCTGGCTCTAAGATTGAACTCGCGGGCCTGCTTGACGTCGACGCGTCCGAGACCGTGACGCTGATCAAGTTTTCCGGCGCATTATCGATGTCCAACTCAGTGGCTGTTGGCCTGTCGGGCGTGACCCTGTTTTCTGATCGTATGTCCATCGCCGAAGTCACGGGCGAGGGTGGTGGCTTTATTGATGCCACGGAAAACATTGATTTTGATGCGAAATCGGCGGGTTTGATCCTGCAAGGGGCGATCGCGGCTTCCATAGGGTCGCCGTCCCTATCCTCCGGCCAGGCCGGAGGTGCTGCTCAGATTGGTGGCGCCGCATCGGGGGGTGACAGCAACGCCAACAGTTCCGATGATACCAGCGCATCGACCTCGGGCGCGCTTGAGACTAGCGGTGCTGCCGGGCAAATCGGCAATGGCGCCAGCAAGACCGCGAGCAAGTCCAAGGGCGGTTTCGCCGTGTCAGGGTCCGCTGTCGGCTTTGAGGAGGACGTGACAATTCGCGCGTCGATCGACGGGCTCGGGCGCCTCGAAGGTGCCGCCATCGGTGTAAGAGCGACAGACGGATCGACAAAGGTTTCAATCGCAGGTGCCGGTGCGATCGCCAAAAGCAATCAAACGGCTGTCGGTGTCGCAGGGGCTTTCGTGGTCATCGACAGCCAGAAGGATATTGATGCGCGCATTCGGGGTGGTACTGACCCGATGACGTTGAAAGCCAACAGCCTGCTGATCAATGCGTTCGACAATTCCGGCTTTTTCAGCTTCTCGGCGGGTGTGGCCGTTGCCAAGGGCAATAAAGGCGTGGGCGTCGCCGGGTCCATCATCATTTTGATCAATCGCACTGAAGTCGATGCTGCGCTCGAGGGCGGCTCGTCCAATGCTTATTTGACACTCGCCCATCTGAGCCCCGGCATCCCCGGCACGGTGACGGTGCAAGCCCGCAACGATGCCAATTTTCTGCAGGTTGCGGGTGCGGTCGCCTTTGGCTCGAGCGTCGGCGTGGGTGTGGCGGCAGTGGTCGCGGTGACGCAGTCTTTTGTGGGAACGAGCATGAACTTCGTCCGCGCCGATGAGGCGAACAGCCTTGGCGGTTTGGTGGTCAATGCGCTGAACACTGGGCGTCTCGACTCGCTGGCCTTCGGGATCGCCGCTTCGGTGGGGGGCAGCTCGAAAGGCGCTGGGGTCGGGATGGTGGCGGTCAATCACTTGCGCGTTTCAACCACGGTCGACATGATCGATACGCGGGCGCAGGTCGTGGGAGGCTCTGGTCTGCTCGTCAATGCGTTGAACACATTTTACATCGGTTCAGGCGCGGGCGGTGCGGCCCTAGCGCCGAGCGCTAAGGCGGCCTTTGGGGTGGCGGCCGCTCTGAACTTTGTCAACCGGGCTGAAAATGATCAGGGCGTGACCCGCGGCACCGAGATCAATATCGGCGCGGACAGCGTATTGAAGGTTAACGCCGCGCCAATACAAGTGCGCGCATTGACCCACACTCAGATGGTCGCGGTGGCCATCGGCGCTGCGGCAGCGCCCAAGCTTGCCATTGCGGGCAGTGCCGCGGTTAACCGGACTGATGTCAACACTCAGGTGTCCGTCGCTGCTGGCGCGCACATCGTCGGGACGGCGTCCGGTGGCACAGTGCTGCTGGATGCGGCAGATCTGTCGAACCTGGAAGCCATCGCGGGCGCATTCGCGCTGAGCCTTGGCGCGAAAGGGGGCTCCGTCGGGGCTGGTGTGGCGGTCAACATCGCTGAGACACCAGTCAAAGTTGATTTCAATGGCAGGCTCGACAGCACCGACGCAGCTTCCATGGTTGCGCGTGCCAATCAAGGGTTTGTTACTGTCGCGGTCGGTGGCGCAGGGTCGGGAAGCTTTGCGTTAGGTGGTTCCGTTGCGACCACTATTGTGAAGGGCGATGTCGCTGTGAATGTCGGCGCTTCGAACGTGACCTGGACTGTCGCAAACCTAGCGCTGAGCGCATCAGAAGGGTCACGTATCATCAATCTCGCCGGCGCCGCCGGTGTGGGTCTCGAGTACGGCGGTGTTGGTCTCGCGGTCGGCGTGATCACCAATTCCCGCTCCGTTCACTCGGTGGTCGATGGTAACCTGACGATCAAGAGCACCGGCCTGGTCGAAATTGCGGCCGGTGCCAAGGCCCCGACGCTGTCAACTGATGATTATCTCGAGGACGCTGTGAAAGACCTGCCCGACGACGTGTTCGACCGGGACGTGGATATCAGCACCGATGCGTCGGGCAGCGATCGGTTCAACTTGACGCGGAACGATCTGAAATCCCAATCCGTCAACATCGCGGTTGCTGTGGGCGGCTCGAAATTGGTCGGCGTTGGCATCAACGTCGCCGTGACGACGATCAAACGCGAGATACGCGCTGAGATCAAGGGCGGTGCGACCGTCACGTTGTCCTCATCCAGCGATACGGCCGACGGTGTCACGGGTCTGACGCCCGGTCTTTTGATCAATGCCGATGATGCATCCGGCATCGTCAGCGTCTCGGTCGGTGCGGCGGCGGCTGTGGGCATGGGCTCCAAGGTCGCCATTGCGGTCGCGGGCAGCGTCGCAGTTACGGATATCGACAGCTCTGTCGTCGCGCGGGTTGGGTCTGCCACTGTCAACCTCGAGAAAGGAGCCGATCTTGGCGTTTTCGCCCGCAATTCTGCGACGGTTACGGCTGTCGGTCTCGGTGTCGCGGTGGCAGTCGGCGGGGCCAAAGGCGCGGGTGCGGTCGGCTTTTCAGCCGGTGTCAATAAAATCTCCAGCGAAACGGCGGCGGTCCTTTCGGGCGTGGTCGATGCGACCGGTGACACGAGCGCAAAGAACGACATCGCCGTGCGCAGCAACAACGACGCGCAGATCGTCGGTGTCTCCATCGCTGCGGCGGTGACAGCTACAACGGGATTCTTGGGATTTGCCGGTGGTGGGGCGGGTTCAGGCAATACGATTAATGGCGCCACCTTGGCCGTGGTCGACAGCGCGACGATCGAAGGGGTCGACGACATGTCGGTCACGGCATCGAGCGATGCGTCCATCGTGTCGGTCGTACTGGGGCTCGCTGTTGCGATCGTAGCGGGTGCCAAAGGCGGTGCAGCTGCGCTCGGCGTGGCAGTCGCCAACAACACGACCGGTGGCGTCGCATATGACCAATCCGTTGCGGTCAAGGATGTCTTTACCGAAAATCCAGGATTTGTCACCGCTGCACTGGTCCAGAGCAGCAATGTCGACATCGACGGTGCGCTGGATGTCTATGCGACGTCAAATCAGACAATCACTGCCGCAGTCGTGGCGGCGTCGGTGGCCGTTGCGGCGACCGGTGGCCTCAGTCTCTCGATTGCGGGCGCAGGGGCCATCGCCGTCAACCGTGGCGAGGCGCGGGTGTTGGCCGAGATCAACGGACCGCAAGCCACGGACGTGCTCCATGTCGGAGCGGTGGATGTGCAGGCGCTGAATCTGGCACAGATCACCGCCGTTCTAGGCAGCGCTTCGGTTGCGATTTCGGCGGCTGGCAAAGCCGGCATCGCGGTTGGGATCGCCGTTGCACTGTCCCATAATCGGATCGATGCCGAAACGACGGCGCGGATCACCGGCTTCAACACGTCCGGGGCGGTGAACATAACCGGACGGACCAGGGTCGCGGCGCTGACAGACCACCCCAGCGACAACACCAGTCTTGAGATTGTGGCCGTTTCTGTCGCCGCTTCCATCGCCGTGGGTATCGGAGGGGGCGTCGGCGTGGGGCTCAGCGGTGCCGGGGCCGATGCGCGCAACACCATCACCGGCGGCACCGTCGCCGAGGTGAGCGCGGTCCATGGTGATGTTGGCAGTGTCGATATCGAGGCTGCCAATGACAGCAAGATCAGCGCCGTGGTGGTTGCCGTCAGCGTCGGCATTGGCGGCGGTGCCAAGGTGGGCGGTGCGGCTGCTATCGGTGGGTCTTTCGTTTCCAATCACGTTGGCACGCAGGATGATCGGTTCGTTACTGCGGCGCGTTTGAAAGATGTGTCGCTGACTGTAAACGGCGCCACAGAGATCGAAGCTCGAAACACCGCCGAGATTTTCGGTAATTCAAATGCCGTTAGTGCGGCGGTCGCAGTGGCAGGCTTGGTGGCCCTTTCAGGGGCAGGCGCGGGCGCGGATGTGCGCAACCGGGTCTATAGCGACACCACCGTTGAAATTAGCCGCAGCAATGGCGACGGCAAATTCCTCAACACGCACACGCTGACCGCAAAGGCGATTGAAAAGGTCGACGCAGACGCCATCGCGGTCGGCGCTGCTGTGGCCGCCAGCTTGGCGCTCAAAGGCTTCAGCGGCGCGGTCGCCATCGGCGTCGCCCTCGCACGCAACGAGATCGACAGCAACGCCAGCGTTCAGATTACCGATCATTCCTTGGCTTCTGTATCAGATCCGATGATCCGCGCGGGCCGCGACTTCAAAGCGGCAGTGCCGGCGATTGCCGCTTTCGCGGGAGAGCCCGCGCAAGAGGGCACAGCGGAGGTGCCCGCGATCAGCGGCAATATCACCGCCAGCGCGACCAACGAGGCCGATGTCTATGCAAAGACAGTCGCCGCTGCAATTTCGGTCGCGTTCAACATCTTTGGAACGCTTGCTGTTTCAGGGGCAGGGGCAGATAGCACCAACCGGATCGATAACACCGCCGAGGTGGTCGTAACCCGCGCGCGGCTCGAGACGCAGGGCAATACCGACACTTCAGACAATACGACCAGCGGAGATATCGAGCTCTCTGCGTATCAGAACGCCTACTCCACGGTCGAAGTTGGCGCCACGGCGGCAGCAGTCTCGGGGTCCATCGGCGGCGGCTCCGGCTCCATCGGCGTGAGTATCGCGCGCAGCGAAATCGGTGGTGATACCCTGAGCGACCGTGATCATGTCACGCGCGTGCTGGTAAAGGACAGTGCGCTTGACGCGGCAGGCGATCTTTCGATCACCGCCAATGCGATCGACCGGCACAGCGCCGCGGTCGCAGCGGCGTCTGTCGCAGTGGCCGTCTCATTCGGTGCTGGTATCGCGGCAGCGGGCATCGGACTGACGGTTGAGAATCATTCGACGGTCGAGGCATTGTCGGAAGGCTCGCTTCTGACATCGGCCGGTGATATCCTCATCGACGCGCAGTCCGATACCACGGTGGACGAAGACGTGCCGTCGATGGCGAATGCCTCGATGATTGGTACAGTGACTTCGGTCGGTCTGGTCGCCGTCTCGATCAACGTATCTATCCTGAAGGTCAACATCGCCAACGCGGTCAAGGCACAGGTCAACGGTGGTTTGACCGATGAGCGGGTGATTGTGGCCGACGGCGACATCACCGTGAAAGCCCATAACAAGACCAGGCTCGTCGATCTGACTGGGGTGGGCGTGGCGCTCGCGGGTCTCAATTACGCCGCGGCTGGCGGCGGTCTGGAAATCACGCTCAACGTCGCGAACAACATCACGGCAGAAATCGACTTGGCCAATCGCAATCGACAGCTTGACGCACGTAAAGGACTTCTGACCGTGCAGGCCACCGAAGATGTCAACATGAGTTCGGACATCGCCAATATCGCCATCGCCGCCGCGCCGATCGGGCTTGCAATTGGGGCCGCGGTGATGGAGAGCCGCCATACCAGCACGGTGACGGCACGTATCGCCAACGGGGTCTTCAACGCCCGGAATGCGGATATTATCTCGAATTCCAAGCTCGACATTCAAGGCGTCGAGTCGACTGGCGTCAGCGTCGGCACGGTGGCCTCGGTTATCAATGTGTCCCGCGCGGCGGGCAACGCGTTGGTTGTCACTGAGATCCACAATGCCGACGTGAACCTGGCCGAGGGGATCACAGCACTTTCGACCTATCATGCCCGGCTGCGCGCTGCTACATTGGGCGTGCAGGCGGGGATCGGGGCCTTTGGGTCCATGCATGTTTTCATTGACTCCGGTCTTGGCGCGGACGGCACCGACACCACAGAGGCCGATGCCCAAGTCCGCATCCGTGGCAACAGCAAGATTTTGGCAGGCCAGATCAACCTGCAAGCCAATGTCAAACTCGATGCTTTCGGGGAAACAACGGCGGGCGGTGGTGGCGGGCTTGTCGGCGTTGGCGCGGTCACGACCCTAACCGACGAGATGACGGCCAATGTCCGCATCGAAAATGGCACCCATCTGACCGCTACGGGTGTTGCTATCTCGGCGCGTGGCGATCGGTTTATTGACGGCACCGCCGACGCCTTCACGGTTGCCGCTGGATCTGGGTCGGGCGCTTACATTTATCTCGAGACATTGGGCGATGCGATCGTCGACTTCGTCAGTGATAACGGATCAAACCGGACGGTTGTAACGGGACAAGCTGTCAGCATCACCACGTTCAACCAAATCGAAAAAGAGGCGATCGTTGATCGCGGCTCGGGCGCGCGGGCCAGCAACAACGTGACGACCGGCGCCGCTGCGGCGCTCGCAAATCGGGCAATCCTGGGCACCCGTGCCAATATCGGCAAGGCGGGCGCGGGCGCCGACAAAGTGGCGTCGCGCGTCGATCTCGGGAATGCCCTGATCGTTGGTGTCGGCAACTATAAAAACCCGTCGCAAGTGACCTTGCGTTCGATCTCGTCGATTTCAGCTGCTGATGCGAGCCAGGTCGAAGCCTTCAGCGGCGGTATCGGCATCGCGGTCGCCACGACAATCCAGCAGGTCGAGGCCGATACCAATGTCACTATGGACGGCGCCGAAATCCGCAACAATGGCGGTGATGTCGAGATCGAGACGCGCGCAGGCGTCCGCAACACCGCGGATGCGGCGATTTTCCAGGCAGGACTGGTCAGCGCCAATATGGGTATTAACGTTAATGCGCTCACCAATTCTCGTACGGCCATAGAGGTCGCCAACAGTGTCATCGAAGGCAAGAGCGTCGCGATTACGGCAGGAAAGGCCAACGGTCAGGTCAACTCGACCATTGCGCGGACGGCGGCGAATGGGAGCCTTGCGGCGCTCGGCATCTCGCTCGGTGTGGCGCTGCAAACCAACGACACGCATCGCGAAAGCGTCGTGAACATCGCGGGCACCAGCCGGATCTTGTCCGCCGGGAACATTTTTCTCGAGGCCGAGGACGGGCTGTTCCAGCAAAGCCATGACGGCATCGTACTGGTGCTTGCGGTGCTGCCATACGGCTATAACGTGACGAACCAGGGCAACCACACCGAAAGCCGGCAGGTCAATATCTCTGACACTGCGCGCCTGCGCGCCGGGGCAAATTACGAGACGGTCTATCACGTCCGTCACGCCGACAAGTTCAAAAACGAGACCTGGTCCTCCGACGTTGGCGCAACGGAACGCATTCTTACCGGAGAGGAACGCACTGCACTCGAGTTGACCGGCAATCAGGTTTATAAGGTCGGCTATTGGGATCCGGCTACGATCGCAACTGATCTCTTCACCGGCGATGTGGTGCGTCTGATACAGAGCGATATCGACGACCATGGCGCCCAGGGCGTCGGCGACGGTTATTACCGGTTCATCGGCGGCGCCGCAGGCGGGCCGGTGCCGGTTTCGATGCATTCCGAGAACTATAACAATGCCGCCCGGTGGGAGCGGGTGCAGGTATTGAACGGTAATATCGTCGATAAACAGGGGCATGCCTTGATGGCTGCCGGCGATACGTTCCAGTCAAACGCCGCCATCAATATTTCCGGGGCATTCACGGACGAGATCGTCGTCATCCGTCCCGACACTGCGCCGATGCCCTTGGTTTCCATCGGGCGGCTGGAGACGCTGCTGGCGTCGCGCTATGCCCAGGTGCGAGAATGGATGCGGCAGCATTCGACCAACGACGAGGCGGTGGTCCGTTACCAGGCGCAGCTCGAGCAGATCGAGCAGCAGCTGGAAGATCTGGGCGTGCCAATCAATTCTGACAATCAGGGAAATCTGGTCATCGACGAGGCGCTTGAGGCCTTCTTCATCACCCTTCCCGACCTCTCAGCCTCGCCCGGCTCGATTTTCATAGAAGCGCAACAGCCTGCCTCTGAGACATTCCTCGCACAAACTCAAGGTGCCGATCCGGTCCTGTTGGCGCACCGGAATGTCAAGATAGACGTCTTTTCCGATCTCTACATGATGCACCGCATTGGCGACGTGGTGATCGAGAATACCAAGGTTGCGCGCTTTAGTGAGTTCACAGGGGACTATACCGAATTCTACCCTGGCAATATTTACATCAACGATGTTCGTCTCTCCGGCGACGCAGACAAGGACACCGACGAAGAAGCGCGCATCGTGATCTCAGTCACGACACAGAGCCGCAACACGTACACTTATATCGATGAGCTCGAGACCAAGCTGCGAAGCAACGGTGTAATCGATAGTGGTCAAAACTTGCCAAACCTGCCGCCTGATCTCTACGTGCTGGGGTCAATCGTAAATGATCTGGGCAATGTCACACTTTCGAATTCCTCAGCGGCAGTCCGGGTGTCGGGTCAAATACTCGCTGATAGCCAGAACATCTCTTCGGGGGGCGATTTCACCGTTTCTACCGACTGGTATCACGCGGGTCCGAACCCGCGGACGACTGTTGACGACATATCGCCCTCGTTCATCCGCGGGGTCGAACCCAACGACGGGAATTCCTTGATCGGCGCGCGCGAGACAGCTTGGGTGACTAACAGCCTTGCATCCTCCGCTAATTTTGCGGGCAGCACCTACAACACGTATTCGGCCGAGCGCGACGCTGCCGCAGACCAATCCATGGTCTACGCCAACGGTCTGGTATCCATTGTGGCCACTTACGTTAACGTTAATGGGCGGATCCAGTCCGGCGTGATCGAGGCGTCGATGACGGTTGCAGCCACCTTCGAACCGCCACGTATGACGACCTCCATAATTGGTCGGGAAAACAAAGGCATCCCGGGCATCACTTTCGGCTCGATCAACGGCACCTCTATTCCGCTGAAAGGTGTTTGGGACGCTGGCCAGCAAGCGATTGTACTCGACGAGATGAACTTCGCGGGCGGTCGGATCGAGATCACAGGCCAGGTGATGAGCACCGGCAATGGTCAACTGGTGGTGGCGTCGGGTTTTGCCAGCGTGAAGATCCGTAACGAAAGCGGCTACAAGCTGATCCTGAACGGCATCGACACCAGCAAAGACCGCAAAGGCGTGATACAGATCACCGACACGCTGAATGTCAGCGGGACGCAAGCGGCCTTCCGCTCGGTCTTTACCAAAACCGAGAGCGGGGTCACGCGCGAGAACTTTGTCGGCACCGTCGAGCGGTCGGGCGAAGTGTTCCAGGGAATCACCTTTACCCCGATCGTCGGGGATGATTCGACCGACACATACAGCCCGAAATCAGGCACGTTCTACGTCTGGACCGAAGGGCAGCGCAGCATCGATCAGCTGATCGTGACGCGCTACATCAAGACCTTCAACTTCATATTTAATTTCGACGCGGGCTCCGGCACGGAGCTCAGCCGTGAGGTGACGACACTCGATGCTCGCCCGCTTGTGGAAAGCCAGGGCCTGGATAACCTGTCGGACATTAAAGATCTTGGTGGCTGGATCAATGGAGTGCCGCCAGATGATGCGGAACTTTTTGTCCGGTTCTCCAACGTTGACAACACGGCGGTCGAACTGGTCAACGGCGACCTGGTCAAGGGCGCCGACGGCCGGTATTGGCGATACGTGGCGGCGTCCAGCTTGCAGATTCTGGTTGCCGATCTGTTCGATGCCAACAACGATCTGAAAGACGAATACAACGTCGACAGCGGCACTTTTGAAGCGGCGTCAGGTGTCAGCTTCACTCAAAGTGATCACAGCAAACGCGAGTTCCTTCACAATTTCCGCAACGCCACTGAGACCAGCCGCAGCTGGACCGAAGGCGGCGGCTATCTAAAGAAGAAGACCCAGTACAATGAACGCACATTCGTCACCGGGCAAAAGAAATACTGGGATATCGGCTTGCGCGCTGACAAAGGCATCTCGATCAACTTTGCAGACGCGGCGGAAACGCCTTTCGTACGGGTTGAAAGCGCGGGCGATATCGTCATCGCGGGCGATATCCGCACTGCGTCGCATTCTGAAATCTGGCTGAATCCGCAGTGGTCGGGCAAGATCAAGGGCGGCTCGATCACAGCCGGTGACGGCGTCACTGTCAACGGCCAGTTACAGACGGTTGACACCAATGGCTCGGTAAAGCTGACCCTGGTCAACCTCGTCGACGGTCCGGGACGCAGCTCCGATCAGTTCGGATCGGCCACTGCCTATGGCGACGAGCGGCGCCTCGATGTGCGCGCAGGCGGCGATATCGACATCCGCATCGGCTCGAACACCAATGCCAACGGTTCAGCGCTGATTGATGAGGTGACATCGACGGGTGGCAACGTGGTTTTGCGCGCTGCGCAAGGCATTTATGCAGCCGACGACAACGCCATCGTGTCGGGCAACCGGGTGGAGCTTCAATCTTCGCAGGGGGTGATCGGCACCTCCCATCAGGCGCTTTATATCGAGACCGACCATGTGGAGCCGAACAGCGGTTTTGCTGCGGCATCGAAGTTCGAGATGAACGTGGTCGAGCGAACGGGCGACCTTCTGCTCGTCAAGCCCGAAACGATCCAGACCGGTTTCGTTTCAACCTCTGCCGCGCCGGATGGCGGGCCGATCTCAGTTGGATCGCTTCAGGGAACGGTGCGCCTGACCGCGTCTCTTGGGTCGATATTGGACCATAATTTCGAGACCGATGGCGCGCTGACGGATGCTCGCCTCGCAGCCTTCAAGTCGCAGATGGGCCTGGACGGCGCTATTGAGGACATTATCGGCGCACAACTCGACAAGCAAACGCGGGCCAACTATGCGCGGTATGTCGAATATTGGAATCTATTTCGCGCGTCCAATGACAATGTGACAGAGCCAAAAGAAGTGTTCACCGAGACCCCAGGTTTCAACACAACCGTGGCCAATCGCGCTAAGGCTTTGGCAAACGAACGCAATGGCGACGGCGATCCGACGAACGATCTGACCCTTGCGGAAGCAGAGGCGATATCCCACGATTTCTACATAGACCGGTTCAGCGCAATTCATACCGAGTGGTGGGACAAACCTTTCACGGATGACGTGCTTTACCAGCGCTATTACGATGACATCGTTGACCCTTCGTCGGGGGATGACTTCAGCGGCCCGATCACCGCGCTGACTGGCTTCCAGAACGAGGTAGAGCGCCAACTGAGCCTCAAAACGGCTGTGGCGATAAACGGCCGCTTCGGCGATCTGCAGGTATTGCTCGCGCCGTTCGATGTGGGTGAAGACAGCGTCTTGTGGGAATACGTCTTTCACATTCACACCGATGTCGCTGACCCAGCCTTGGGTAAACCCAACTTCACCCAGTTGGCCAGCTTGGCAGGTTACACGCCGCCCGCAGACATGACATTAGATGATCTGGAAGGTATCTATGATATTCTCTGGAACCGGGAAAAGGACGTTCTCGTCGATTATATCGACATCCTCCGCGCCGGGTCGCAGGCAGAGGCTGCAAAGGACGCCGATGGCGCCTATCTGAGCGCGGCCCAGCAAATGGTCTCAACCACCCCCAGTGACGAAGAGTATGAGGATGTTCTTCCGGACTTCGATGTGACTGGCACTCGCAACAGCATCTCTGATCAGCTGGAGTTCGAGTTCGGCGCACTCTACGACTCAGAGCGCGATAGTGCTAAAAAGGAGAGCTATATCGAGACGCTTTTCCTCGAAGGTGAAGCGCGCGACACTGCAATCGCCGCACGCATCGCGCAGACCGGGGCCGCCGACGCCGCGCTGCCGACGCAAGTGGTTGCCAAGCTCTACCCCCTTTTGCCGATTGGGCAGGTCACAGTCGGCGGGGCGGTGGCGACCGAGAACGCCAATATCACCGCGCCGGAAGTGATCCTGAAAGCTTCAGGTGACGTTGCGTCAGGGGAAGGTCGGATCGGCACCCTCACGGAACCGCGCCAGATCGACTTCACTCTTGATGTCGCGGCCCTGCCCGAGGCAGAGCGCGTGGCCGAGGAAACCTTGCGCCGCAGCCTGCAACAGCAAGATATTGTCGATATCGTCTACACTCTTTACGAGCGGACCGGCGCGCAGATAACGCTTACGTCGCAGCCCGAGCAGGTGAGCCTGACCCCTGAACAAGGCTGGACGAAGCTCAACCTTATTTTCGTTGATCTCGACAATGTCACGGCTGTGGATGTGGCCGACAAGGCTGTATTGGCGATCTGGGATGACTGGCCGCAACAAGGCGAAAGCGATCCGCCGCGGACCTATCGGTTGTTCCAGAACGTGAGTGACAGCGCGCTGCGCGACGTGAATGCCCAGTCGATTAACTGGGCGTCGCCAGGCGTTGACTGGAAAGAACTGGCCGAGCCGAAATCATTCGCGGAACGTCCAGCAGACGTGACCGTGAGCCAAGGCATGATCCTTGCGGATATCTCTGAGGTGCAGCGCGCCTCGGTTCGGCCGTTCCAGGACATCAACCTGCGTGCAAACGATGCCAATGCCGACGCAACGTTCCTGACGATGACCTCGGCAGGGATGGCTGGTATCGGCCATAACGGGCAGGCGCTCAACATTCGTGAAGCAACCGCCGGTGGCTTTCTTCGCCTGACCACGACGGGTGATTTGGTCGATGTGGCCAGCGGTTCATTTGCGGCCAGCGCCGAAGATTATATCAGTCTGATCGCAGGTGGCGCGATCGGATCCTCTGACACCGCGTTCCGCGTTGACATCGCCGAAGGGTCGACCTTGCTGCTGCAATCGGGCACAGATGCCCGTGTCACGCAGGTCGGCGACGGTGATCTGTTTCTCGGTTTCGCGCTGACCGGCGGTGATCTGGGTCTCAGCACGCCAGCGGATCTTAAGCTGGGTCGTGCCACCATCGGCGGCACTGCGACGCTGAACGTTGCGGATGATCTGACCGATCATGCCGATGACGACGCTGACCCGGGCTTGAATTTGGAAGCGGCCAAGCTTGTGCTTGACGTGGGCGGCAGCGTCGGCAGCACTGACAACCGGATCGAGATCGACGTCATCGGCGTGATTTCAGGCGAGGTCGATGGCTCGCTTTATCTTGCAGATATCGATATCATTCAGCTTGAGGCCGGGGCCGATCTGGTCGTGGACGAGACCGCCGACATTACAGCGCGTGGCAGCTTTCTTGGGGCGGCTGGAGCAGCGCTTCGGGCCGGCGACATCTCCCTTCGCAGCCAGTCGGGCGATATCGGGTCGGAGCTGACGCGCTTTGGTGTGCAGGTGACCGGCGGCGGTATAACCGCTCATGCTATCAATAATATCTGGTTGTCGAGCGACATGGCGGTTCCGGTTCTGCGTTTGGACTCGGACGATATTGTCGCTCTCACTTCGGCTGCGGCAATCACCAATGCGCGCATTGATGCCGATGCGGCGGTCAAAAGCAAACGCGTTCGGCTCAAAGGGGCCAGCATCGGCACTGGCGCGGTGCCATTCCGCACGGATGTCGAGCAACTGGAAATGGAGACGACCGAGGGTGATGCGACGATCCATGAAGCAAATGATCTGGAAATTTCCGGCACTTACTTCGACGACGCCAATCAGGTCGGCCTTAAGCTGGCCGGTGATCTGAACCTAACGGTCGATCAAAACCTAACGGTTGAGAAGGGGATCAACGGGCAGGGCCAAAATGTCCAGATCACCGTGCTGGGTGATCTGGACTTCACCACTGATTACGCCGATATGACCGTACAGAACGCCACCCTGGACGTGGCCAATAACGCGCGTTTCGCTCGCGATAGCCGCCTCGTGGCGACCGATTTACTGACGATCAACGTTGACAATGTCGGAGCCGTTGACGCCGAGGGC
This sequence comes from Dinoroseobacter sp., assembly GCA_042096155.1. Taxonomy (GTDB): domain Bacteria; phylum Pseudomonadota; class Alphaproteobacteria; order Rhodobacterales; family Rhodobacteraceae; genus Dinoroseobacter. Next base: position 8,446 of record JBELMC010000028.1, on the reverse strand, counting down.
GGCGCGCTAGAGCTGCGCGGGTCGTGGGACGCGTCGACCATCGCCGTCAATACCTTAGGCGATCGCGACACAATCGATCTTGGCCCGCAACGGATTGATGGCGATATAACTGTGCGGATGGGCGGCGCTGAGGATCGGTTCATCCTCACGGCGCTCAACGACCGCGACGTGGCCGACAGTTTCACCGTCGACGGTCAGGACGCGGCAGATGAATACAAGATCAATCGCAACACCGGGGCGGTTTCCCATGTGATCAACTTCGTCGATACTGGCGCTGCGTATGACGGCGCGGATATCTTGACCATCGATGGGCGCGCCACGGCTGACCACGTTCTGGTGCGCAAGGGCTTCGTCGCGCTTTTGAACGAGGACGGTACCGGCGGCTATCTCGACGCTGTTGAACGCATCAATTACGGCGCTGACATGAACGGCCGCATCCGCATCAACGGTCTGGACGGCGACGACAAGTTTTTCTCCGACGATACTGGAACCATGTTCACCCTCGATGGTGGCGGTGGCGACGATATGTTCCAGATCGGCCAAATGTTCGGTGCTGCGCGCGTGGCGCCAAATTTGGCCAGTGGCGACGAGATCGAGACCAATGAGACCACCCAGGGTTTTCTGTCAGTCGGCAATTCCAGCCCCATGCTGGTCTATGGCGGCACCGGAGAGGACGTGTTTACCGTCTATTCCAACAAGGCCGCGACGAAACTTTTTGGCGAGGCTGGCAACGATACCTTTGTGGTTCGTGCCTTTTTGTTGAAGGCTGACCCAACCGTGTCGGGCAGCGGCGGGATACCGAAGTCTTCGGTGGCAATGGCGATGACAAAATCATGTACAACATCAACGCACCGCTTTCGATTGACGGAGGCTCGGGCGTCGATACCATCGTGGTGCTGGGTACAGAGATTGACGACAATTTCCTGATTGCCGAAGGCGGCATCTCCGGCGCGGGGCTCAACATCGGCTTCGCCGGTGTCGAAGTGGCCGAGATTGATGGTTTGGAGGGAGATGATACCTTCTACGTCACCTCCACTGCCGAAAACATTGTGGTACGCCTCATTGGCGGCCTCGGCTCTGACACAGTCATCGTGGGCGGCGACGTCACGGGCGATATCGTCTCTTACGAGGTTGAGGGCACGTCGAGCGTCATCAACCACGCCGTGGCCTCCGATGACCCGAACTTTAACGAGATTTTTGTCGATGGGGTACGCACCAATGTTGCGACCGGGGGGACCGCCCTTTTCGAGATCGATACCTCCGGCCTCACTGTGCTGAAGGAAGGTGAGGCGCATGGTGAATACCGCATCCGCATGACCCGGGCGATCGCCTCCACCATATACTTGACGGCCTCAGCGGCCCGATCTTCGACCTCAGATCGGCAATTGTTCGGCACCTCCGATGTGGTGTCCGGAGAGGTGGCGCTGAGTTCGACCGGCACCTATCGCAGTGCTCAAGTTCTGACATTCACCAACTCGACTGATTGGCAAACAGTGTATGTCAAGGCGACCGATGATAGTGCTGCCGAGGGCACCCGAGATCTGGTCATCAGCCATTCGGCCATCGGCACGACTGAAGCTGTGGCCGCGCGGCTTGCGAATGTCGAAGTGTCGATTTATGACGACGACGCCGACCGTTTGTTGATCGAGGGCAATCCGACCGAGCTACGCGTGGCCGAGGGCGGCGCAACCGCGAATCTCTCGCTGTCTTTGTCAAAAGCTCCTGGCACAGGCGATGTGGTCTATACGCTCGACATCGGCGAGGATATGATACTCAGCTCGTCTGACAGCCGCTTCACGGCGGCGAATGGTGGCGACCCTGCTTTTGTCACTTTTGCAGCGACGGATATGTCTCCCATCGAAGTAACCTTAACGGCTATCGACGACAAGGTTCCTGAGAACCGCGAGCGGCAGTCGCTGGCCATCGCGATCGATACTGCGCGCACGACCGCAAACTGGACCGACAATGGCGAAGCCACGCAGATTGATGTGGTCATCGCCGACAATGACAAAGGCGAGGTACTGATCACCAAAAATTGGGCCGACACCAATGTCAGTCTGGATAATCCCGTCAACTACCAGATGGTGCTTTCGAGAAGCCCGATTGCGCAAGTGCGCGTCAGCGTTCTCACCGATGGGCAATTGGTGGCATCTTCCGGTGATGCGAATGACCCCCGGTTCAGCAATGGTGTCGTAACCTTCGATCAAACGAACTGGATGAATCCCGTCTCTATAAAGCTGGCATTGGGCACTGGTGCGCCTGTGTCCGATCCTCAGCCGACCGTTCAGGTGGGCGCGCAGCCACAGCGGCTGGATAAGATCCGCGGTCCGCTTTATGTCTTTGGTGGTGTCGGTCCCGGTGCCAGCCGTGGTGTGGTCGCGGGTGTCAAACTGCCAACCGAGCAAGACGGCCCCCTGCCAAACGTCACGACGCCCACCGACGAAAACCAACAGACCGACCGGTTGGTGATGTTCGACGCGGGCAATATGGTGAGGCAGACCGGTCATGTTTCAGAAACCCGGATCACCGGATTGGGCATGCGCACCGACGATCTGGAATTGAATATGGGCACGCCTGACGCGCCGGATCTCAAAACTTTTAACGCCGGGATCACCTATAGCGAATTCGAGGTGGTCGAGTTGCTGATGGGCCAAGGCAACGACACCCTGACAGTTGGCTCTACCGCCGAAGATGCCATCACCGTGTTGCATGGCGGTGGCGGTTCAGACTCTATTACGCTCGCAGAGAACGCGCAGGCAGGCGGCAACAGCCGCGTTTTGGCAATCTTTGGCGACACGACACAGACCGGCGACCGCTACACCACCCGCACCGGCGATCTGAACGGCACCGGGCGTGTTTTTCCTGCCACGGGCTCGGGGGCCGCAGGGAATGACAGTATCGATGCGTCCGGCGCTTTGGGCTTCATTCTGGCCTATGGGGGCGAGGGCGATGATACGATCACCGGCAGCGCCTTCGACGACCACATCCTGGGCGGCTCTGGGTCCGATACGCTCAATGCAGGGGCTGGACGCGACCATGTCTATGGCGATAACGGGCTCAACATCGACTTGAGTGTGCGCCGCGAGTTACAGCCGCAGTTAATTTCCATTGCGTCTTCACAAAATTCGACCGACCCGGGTTACAGCGCGCAGACGGGCGATGGCCTGGACAAAAGCTATGCCGACCAGATCACAGCCGCAGGCGATAACATTATTCTGGCTGATTTCGGCGTGATCGAGCAGTTTTCCAAGACCAATCGCGCGTTCGACACAGCACGCGTAACGCGGGTCATATCGGTGCGTGAAACCGACGGCTCAAACGATGAGATCTCGACCAAGGGTGACGGCATAGATTGGGTGATCGCAGGGGCCGGAGATGATACAGTGACCTCCGAGGGCGGTGCGGACGTTGTGATCGCGGATGTCGGCCAGCTGACATTGCACAGTGGCATGCTCCGAGCCGATGCCCGTAGTTCTGCCACCCATTCGGGAGTTGGTGGCAATGACGAGGTGAAGCTTGCCAACGGCGATGCTTGGGTGATCGGAGGCGTTGGCGGCGACAACGTCGAAGCGGTGGACGGCAATTTGGTCGTGCTCGGCGATACAGGCCGTATTGAAATGTCCGCGAACGGCCAGCTGATCCGGATCGAGACGACCGATCATGCCGTCGGGGGCGATGACACGATCCATTTGGGCGATGGCACGACCCATGTGATGGGGGGGCGCGGCGCCGACAACATCACTGTCGGCTCGGGCGACCACATCCTGAGCGGCGACATCGCGGAGGTTGATTTCACCAAAGGGTGGCGGACGTTGTTCAACGCCTTCTCCGGGGCGGCCGATGCAGGCGCTGGTGATACCATCACGGCTGAGACAGGGTCAATGTGGATCATGGGCGGCCAGAGCGATGATACGATCACCAGTGGCGGCGGCGCGAATAGCGTTGTTCTCGGGGACCGCGGCAGAATCTCGGCGGCGCTGAACGGCCAGCTGATCCGGATCGAGACGACCGATCATGCCGTCGGGGGCGATGAC
>JBELMC010000028.1:0-4312 GCA_042096155.1 Dinoroseobacter sp. | reverse complement strand
GAATAGCGTTGTTCTCGGGGACCGCGGCAGAATCTCGGCGGCGCTGAACGGCCAGAGACATGATTCCCGCCTCCGCTTGGGCAAGATAGTCATAGCCTGGCCAGTCTTCGCGCGCCGTGCCGCGTCCGTAGGCCGACAGATGCGCGCACACAATCTCGGTTTTGATCGGCGCAAGCGCGGCGTAATCGACCCTGAGCGTCGCCGCCAGATCGCCGCGTAGATTATTCGCCACCGCGTCGGCGCTTTCCACAAGCCGCTCGAAAATGCGGTGGTCACCCTTGTCCTTCAAATCCAGGGCGACAGATTTTTTGCCCTTGTTGAAGGTTTGAAAATACTGGCTGTCATGGTCGCCCAAAAAGTAAGGCCCCGCCTGGCGGGCGCTGTCGCCGCCGGCGGCCGGATTTTCAATCTTAATGACCTCCGCACCCAGACTCGCCAAAAGCTGGGTGCCGTATGGGCCGGCCCCATATTGCTCAATCGTCAAAATTCGAAGCCCGGACAACGGCTTGTGCATGTCGATTGTCGCCCTTCGGGTGATCTTCAGTCGGTCCGCCTCAATGAACGGAGCACAACCATATCCCAATCACCCCGGATCCGCCAAGCATTTCAGCGCATCGCAGAGACGTGAACGACTGCCGATCAACATATGAAAAAGCCCGCCGGGCGCCGGCGGGCTTTCAAAACTGGCATCAGGTACGCCGTGTTAAGCGGCGGCTTGCGCTTTCTTGATGTCGCGCTTGATCTTCAGCGCATTAGCAGACAGGTCGCCATCCCGCGCCTTGAGCAGGAATTGATCCAGCCCGCCAGTATGGTCGACACTGCGCAGCGCCTTGGCCGCAATGCGCAGCTTGAAGGAGCGGCCCAGAGTTTCAGACGCCAAGGTCACCTGGCACAGATTGGGCAGGAAGCGACGCTTGGTCTTATTGTTGGCGTGGGACACGTTATTGCCCGCAACCGGACCCGTACCCGTCAATTCACAGCGGCGCGACATGGCTTCCACCTTGGTAATCATAAAAACGGATGCGCCTGCGTGAGCGAAGCCCCGCAGCGCAAGAGCGGGCGAAGTACCGGAGCCGGTCCGCGGCGTCAAGGTGAAAGGGCCTGATTGCGCAGCTGACATGCAGCCTTGCGCTTGCAGCGGCGGCGTGAGGCGTTCATCTTGCAGACAGCCGGAGGGGCGTCTCATATCAGCCCGCATAACACGGAAACCCCATATGCCCTCAGCTCGCCACATCCTGATTGCGCTTTTCTCCGCAGGCCTCTTCGCGGCCCCCGCCGCCAGCGATGACGCAGACCAGCTGCCCGGCCCTGAGTTTGGTCAGCTTTATGTGGAGTATGTCGGTTCGGTCTATTTTCTCAACGTGGCTGACATCACCATAAACGCCCGGATCGGTGAAGCCGATTATTCGGCCGCCGCGAGCTTCCAGAGCGCCGGGCTGTTGCGCTGGTTCGACGACACCGACATTCAAGCCACCACGGTGGGATATGTGAACGGCGAGGGCCTGGAGCCCTGGCGCTATGAACATACTAATTTCGCGAGCAATAAAGGCCGGGTGGTCGGGATTGATTTTCGCGAGGGGCTGGCGTCCCCCGATGTCAATCCGCCTTTTGGATCCATGGGCGAGCCGCCGGCCAGCGACGAGGAGCGCCAGGGCGCGCTTGACCCGATCACGGTGCTGCTGAACATGGTTTTGTCGCTCAATTTCGAAGAGGAAGGCGAGACCTGCAATGGCCGCCTGCCCGTGTTTGACGGCAAGGCCCGCTACGATTTGCGCTTTGTCACAGTTGGCCCGGACGACGTGCGCACCCGCGCCTTTCGCGGCGAAGCGCTGCGCTGTCAGGCCTTCCTGGAGCCGGTTAGCGGATATGACGACGGCGACCGTCCGACCGAGGATGAAACTCGCAGACCGGTGACGATTTGGCTGGCGCCGATTGACGGCGTCCATGTCCCGGTGCGCTTCCGCGCCAGCACCCAGATCGGCGACATCAATATTCAGGCGCGCCGCGTCACCCATCAGCTGCTTGCACAATAAACGGCCTTGGCGCTTAAACTTTCGGCGCGATCGCCCTAAATCTGGGTGCGGACGAGAAAACGGAGCCCACCATGTCCCGCGCAGCGGTCGACAGCACCGTCACCGCGGTGCTGGGGCCGACCAATACCGGTAAAACGCATTTGGCGCTCGAGCGCATGATGGCGCGCGCGTCCGGTGTGATGGGTCTGCCTTTGCGCTTGCTGGCGCGTGAGCTCTATGACCGCGTGGTCAAGGTGAAGGGACCGGCCTTAACCGCTCTGATCACCGGTGAAGAAAAAATCGTTCCGCCCACAGCGCGCTATTTTCTGTGCACCGTGGAAGCCATGCCCATGGATTTGCGGCCGGCGTTTCTGGGCGTGGACGAAATCCAACTCGCAGCCGATCCTGAGCGCGGCCATATCTTCACCGATCGGCTGCTCCATGCCCGCGGCGGCGAAGAGACCATGTTTATGGGCGCGTCGACGATGGCCGGTCTGATCCGCAAACTGGCGCCGGACGCGGAAATCATGGAGCGCGAACGCTTCTCCACGCTGAGTTATGCGGGCGCGAAAAAACTCACCAAACTGCCGCGGCGCAGCGCCGTCGTCGCCTTCAGCGCTGATGATGTCTACGCCATGGCGGAGCTGGTCCGGCGCCAGCGCGGCGGAGCGGCCGTTGTGATGGGTGCGCTGAGCCCGCGCACGCGCAACGCCCAGGTGGAGCTCTACCAATCAGGTGAAGCGGATTTCCTGATCGCCACCGATGCGATCGGCATGGGCTTGAACATGGATGTCGACCATGTCGCCTTCGCCAGCTTCTCCAAATTTGACGGCCGCAAGCGCCGACGGCTCTTCCCACACGAAATCGGTCAGATCGCCGGTCGCGCCGGGCGATTTCGCTCGGACGGCACATTTGGAGAAACCTCGGACGCCCGGCCTCTGGACGCGGAAACAATCGAGCGCGTCGAGGACCACCGCTTTGACGCCATCACGCGCCTGACCTGGCGCAATGCGGATCTGGACCTGTCCAGCTTGAACACCCTGCGCGCCAGCTTGAACATGTCGTCGCCTAACCCGGTTTTGGAGCGCGTGCGCTATGCGGTCGACGAGGAAGTCCTGGACCTGTGCGCCAAGGATGTGGAGATCAGGGAGAAAGCCGCCAGCCGCGCCGGGTTGGCGCGGCTCTGGGATGTTTGCCGGACGCCCGATTTTCGGAAAGTCTCGCTCGATGAACACACCCGGCTGGTGAAGACCCTCTTTAACCATCTGACCGGAAAGACCGGGTATTTGCCCGACGCCTGGCTTGAGGCGCAGCTTGACCGCCTGTCCAAGACGACGGGCGAAGTCGACACGCTCGCCCAGCGTCTGACCCATGTGCGCACCTGGGCCTACGCCTCACACCGCAGCGACTGGACCCGCGATCCGGCCTATTGGCAGGACCGCACCCGCGAGGTGGAGGACAAGCTGTCCGACGCGCTGCATGAAAGACTCACGGCGCGCTTCATTGATCGCCGCACCAGCGCGCTGATGCGCGGCCTGCGGGAAAAGACAGACCTGGCCGCCGGCATTGACGCCTCCGGCGACGTGGTGGTGGAGGGTCATCATGTCGGCCGGCTCTCCGGCTTGCGGTTTGAAGCGGTTAAGGAAGGCGGCCCGCTGGCGCGGCGCGCAGTGGCCAATGCCGCGCTCAAGGCGGTGCGTCCAGAGGTGAATCGCCGGCTGGGCGCGCTGGCCAAGGCCGATGATGACGCCCTGAGCCTTGAAACGGACGGATCCATCGTCTGGCAAGGCGGCGGGGTTGCGCGCCTCAAGGCGTCAGATGACGCCTTCACGCCGTCCGCCACCCTGCTCGGCGGCGAGCTTGGTTCTGCTGAAGCCGTCGCGCGGGCGGAACGGCGCATAGAACGCTTTGCCGCAGACCAGGCCGGTGAGGCGCTCAAGCCTCTGCTGGCGCTCAAGGCGGATCTGCGCGGCGCCTCGTCACTGACCGGTCTGGCGCGCGGCGTCGCGTATCGCCTGGTTGAAACCTTTGGCGCAGCGCCGCGGCGCAGCCTGGCGGCGGACCTGGCCACCCTGTCCACCCAGGAAAGGCGGCAATTGCGCCAGGCCGGCGTTCAAATTGGTGAGCATGCGGTTTTCATGCCGGCGCTGTTGAAGCCGAAAGCCGCCCGGATGAACGCCCTGCTCAAAGCGATAACGGCTGGCGATGCGGCGCAGACCTTTATCCCGGACGCCGGGCGCACCAGCCTGGCGGTCGAGCCGGGACGGCCCGAGGCGGATTACGCTGCTGCGGGCTTTAGA
>JBELMC010000027.1:0-31320 GCA_042096155.1 Dinoroseobacter sp. | reverse complement strand
GCGCGCTGGTCACGGCCCTGAGCGCACCTTTGATCCGCATCAATTTTCCCAGTTTTGCGGATGGGCGCGGATTTACATTGGCGCGCCGATTACGGGTGCTGGGCTACACTGGGCGACTGCGCGCTTGCGGCCATGTGATCGCGGATCAGTATGCAATGGCGCGCCGCGCCGGGTTTGACGAGATCGAAATCACCACCGCTCTCGCCGATCGTCAGCCCGAAGCTGACTGGCTGGCACGCGCCAACTGGCAAGAAAACGACTATCAGTCGCGGCTGCGCGCATAATCGCAGGGTTCCAAGACCAGCGAAATTTCGTATAAAGACGCAACACCTGTCAATCAAGGTAGACAGAAATGAACAACCAAACGAGCGTTGCGGCCGACCTCAAAGCCGTGCCAAAAATCCCGAACGCAGCACGGGTCACAGAAGTCACTCACTGGACGGAAAAGCTGTTTTCATTTAAGGTTGAACGCCCTGCCTCGTTGCGGTTTCGATCGGGTGAATTCGTGATGATCGGGCTATTGAAAGACGATGGCAAACCCTTGTTGCGTGCCTATTCAATCGCATCTCCCAGCTGGGGCGAAGAGCTTGAGTTCTACTCAATCAAGGTTCAGGACGGTCCACTGACCAGCCGTTTGCAGCACCTGCAGATTGGCGACGAAATCATTTTGCGCCCCAAACCGGTTGGCACTTTGGTCCATGATGCGTTGCTGCCGGGCAAACGGCTGTGGTTTTTCGCGACCGGGACCGGCTTTGCGCCATTTGCCAGCCTTCTGCGCGATCCTCAAACCTATGAGGATTACGATGAGGTGATCATCACCCACACCTGCCGCGAGGTCGGAGAGTTGGCATATGGAGCTCATCTGATCGACGAGATCAAATCGGACGCTTTGCTAAATGAGCTGATCGGAAGCGAGCGTCTGGCCCAGCTGCGCTATTACCCGACGACCACACGCGAGCAAAGTCCGAAGATGGGACGGATCACGGACCTGATGCGCTCAGGCGCGGCGTTTGAGGATCTGGGCCTGCCGGTCCCCACAGCCCAGACCGATCGTGCGATGATCTGCGGCAACTTAGCTTTTAACCTTGAGTTAAAAGACATGTTGGAAAGCTATGGCCTGGTCGAAGGCGCCAACTCTAATCCGCAGCACTATGTTGTCGAAAAAGCCTTTCTGGACTGACCTAGACAAAGACGCGCACCAACAAAACGGGTGCAATAGGCCGAACCATTTTCGTTTGAGCGACCTGCAACAGCAATGCCGGCGCCGTGGCTGAAACCCGTCACTGGTCCGATGCTCACCGGATCAACGGTGACGCCTGCGTCGGTCCAACCATCTGGGATATGCGCGTGTCAAAGAACACGATCCGCCGGAAGCTGCAAAACAAAGCGCATAACCGGCTTGAATAACCGACCCACAGCGCGTATCTGACGAGGTCAGTGATTGTTATCGAAGGAACCGACCCATAGCCCGCAGACCTCATAACGCGCCTCCGCAGCGCGACACCGGACCTCGCGTCAATGACCGTATCCGTGCCAACGAAATCCGCCTTATCGGCGCCGAGGGCGAAAATGTAGGCGTCGTGCCGCCGCAAGTCGGCCTCCGAATGGCTGAAGACGCCGGGCTAGACCTGGTGGAAATTTCGCCCAACGCGGTACCACCGGTCGTCAAGATCATGGATTTCGGCAAATATAAATATGAGACTCAGAAGAAAGAGGCCGAAGCGCGCAAGAAGCAAAAGATCATCGAAATCAAAGAGGTCAAGTTTCGTCCCAACACCGACGTGCACGATTACTCGGTCAAGATGCGCAACGTTTTCAAGTTTCTTGAAGCGGGCGATAAGGTCAAAATCACCCTTCGGTTTCGCGGCCGCGAGATGGCCCACCAAAACTTGGGTCGAGAGCTCTTGGAGCGGGTTGCCGAAGACACCAAAGATGCTGGCAAGGTGGAGAACTTTCCGAAGATGGAAGGTCGCCAGATGATTATGCTGATCGGGCCGCTGCCGAAATAACACGGCGATCTTGCCAACCGGACAATCGATTGGAAGGCACCCATGTTTACGGGCGCTTTCCAACTGTTTTGTAGATAAAATCCGATATCAGCCAAATCGACCAAGGCTTTCGCGTTAAATCGCGTCCTTGCATCTCTGAAGCACACCTTTGGAATGAACACCTCTGATACGTCACTGGTGTGATCACGGCCCGCCGACCGATATCAACGGTTGCACCCCCATTGAAGCGTCGCTCGGTGCGCGCTAAGATTTGGCAATCGTCGATCGGAGACCACGCCATGACCGCTCCTCTTGCCAGCCCAAAACCCAAAGACGCACCAGATCTGGGTCCGTTCACTTGGGAGGATCCGCTGCGACTGGACAACCAATTGTCCCAAGAAGAGCGGATGATGCGCGACACGGCCCACGCCTTTGCCCAAGACAAGCTTGCACCACGCGTGCAACAGGCCTTTCGCGACGAAGTCACCGATCTAGATATTTTCCGCGAGATGGGCAATCTTGGCCTTCTGGGCATCACTGTGCCCGAAGTCTATGGCGGGCTCGGCGGCTCATACGTCGCCTATGGGCTAATCGCACGCGAGATCGAGCGGATCGACAGCGGCTACCGCAGCATGATGTCGGTCCAATCAAGCTTGGTCATGTACCCAATCCACGCCTATGGCACAGAGGCGCAGCGGCTCAGATATTTGCCAGGCCTTGCACGCGGCGAATTGATCGGGTGCTTTGGCCTGACCGAACCCGATGCCGGCAGTGATCCCGCGGGCATGAAAACCCGTGCTCAGAAGACTGCGACCGGCTACAGAATAACCGGCTCAAAGATGTGGATTTCCAACGCCCCCATCGCTGATGTCTTTGTGGTTTGGGCCAAATCCGAAGCCCATGGCGATAAAATCAAAGGCTTCGTGCTTGAAAAAGGCATGCCAGGTTTGAGCGCCCCCAAAATCGACGGCAAATTGTCCTTACGCGCCTCGATCACCGGTGAGATCGTGATGGAGGGGGTCGAGGTGGGCGAAGATGCTCTTTTGCCCAACATACATGGGCTTAAGGGCCCTTTCGGGTGCTTGAACCGGGCCCGGTACGGAATTGCTTGGGGGGCGATGGGAGCGGCAGAATGCTGCTGGCATGCGGCACGCCGCTACGGGCTTGACCGACAGCAATTTGGCAAGCCGATTGCGCAGACGCAGCTGTTTCAGAAAAAGCTGGCCGATATGCAAACCGAGATCACATTGGGCCTGCACGCCGCTTTGCAAGTGGGGCGTCTGATGGACAGTGCCGCTGCGGCCCCAGAAATGATCAGCCTGATCAAGCGCAACAATTGTGGCAAGGCGTTGGATATCGCACGCGCGGCCCGTGACATGCATGGTGGCAATGGCATTTCTGACAGTTTTCCTGTGATCCGCCACATGATGAATTTGGAAACCGTCAACACTTATGAGGGGACGCATGACATTCATGCGTTGATCCTCGGGCGAGCGCAAACTGGGCTTCAGGCTTTCTTCTGATCCCAGATAAGAATTGGAAACACAGCGTTTCCATAATATCGCCCAATCAGAACGCTGTTTTCATGGATAACGCAGACCAGCTCGGCTAAGTTACGTCTTAAGGAGTCCGTAATGCCATGCAGCAAATGCCCCCGCCCATAGCTGGAGACATCGCCGAGCTGGAAACGCTGTTCGCCCGCTTGAAGGAAGATGCGGGCGAAGAAGGATTCTTTGAGCGTCTGGATGACCGTCACACGGCGCAGTTCATTGATGGCAATGATACGCTGCTGGTTTGTTTTGAGCATGTTGCCGCAGTTATGACCGCACGGCGCGAAATGCAAACCCTGGCCCGTCGGGTCCAGACCCGCACCGGATGCGCGCAGCTCAGCTTACTGACGTCGGGCGACACATGGTTCCGCTCCGACGCGGTCTATGCATTCTTCGATGATTTGCTCGATGATGGGTTCTTTGACGATTTCAATCGCTTTGTCTTTTTTGGCGCGGGCCAAGAAGGCTATGCAGCCGCTGCTTTTTCCGTAGTTGCCAGCGGGTCCGAGATTCTTCTGATCCAACCCCAAGCCACTCTGACACCCCGTGCGGCCGGCTGGGATCGCCGCTTTCTTCACACCCGCCAGATGGATTTTACCCAGCGCTATGGCTATGCCCCCAATATGATCGAAACCGCCGACACGGTGGTTGTGGTCTTCGACCCGGCCTTTGACGAAGATGCAATGCACGCACAGTTGTTTGAACGCAATTGGGTCGAGCTGCTGCGCGCCCGTCATCTTGGCCCTGAGGGCGGCGCCGTGCTTGACCAGCTCGGTCTGCTGGACAGATTGCTCGACAAGGCGGTCAAAGACGGGCTCACTGCGACCAGCGTGGCTTTGCGCTTGCGCGCCCGCCGCAAGACACCGGGATATTTACATGCTGTCATGGATCACGCCGAAGCCTCGGGCCGCGAAGCCCGAGTGGCGCGGGTCAGAGGCTTCGCAAGCCGCTTTGCCGCAGACGCCCGTTTTACCCGCGATGCCAACGCACCACGAAACGGCACCGCGCCCGAGACGACGACGACAGCGCCCTCTTCCGACACTAGGGCTTTGACGGTGGGCGATACATTGGCCCAATCCCAAGCCATTCCGTTGTCAGCGGCGGACACGTCGCCGGGCCTGTCCAACGCGCCCGAGGGCGATCGCGTATCCCGGGATGAGCCTGCGCCGCAACCACTGTGCGAAAACGCAAAACCCGAGGCACATCCGAAGCCAGAGCTTGGCACAAACACCAATCCCTCGAACGCGTTTGAAGACATATCTGCGGCGACCGGTCATGTCTCAGAGGCGTTGTCCGCGTCTCAGCCATCCGCGGCGGCCCCTGCAGCGGCGGCAGCTCCGCCGATGATACCTCAGCCTAACCAGCCAATGGGCAGTTTCACCTTGGCGCAAGGTCGCGGCGTGGTGGTCGATCCTGCGCCACACGACGGCGACGCAACAAAACCACAGGACAACGCCAACGCGGCTGAGACGCCAATGGCGAACGGCGCGTCCGCCAAAATGCCCGATGCGCAGAACGCGACCGGGACTGCCGATCTTGCCATATCTGACAGCGAGATTGCCCTGTCAAAACCCAAGGTGCAGTGCGCGGCGGTCGAAACCCGGCCCGCCGGTTCCGCAACCCCAGCAGACGAGGGCTCGGGCACAGCGCCAACCGCCGTGCCCCCCAATTCCAAGACCAACGCAACTGTCAATGCAAAGCCCAACACCCTTGGTCATCTGCGCGCTGACATCCAACGCCGCCGCGGCCACGCGCCACTGCGCGGCAAATCTCGGCGCCCCGGCAAACGCAGGCTCTAGATCGGCTTCGCAACCCTAAAGTGGCGCTTCAAACTTTACCCTTGATGGGCCGGCCGTTTTTACGATCTGGGCTTGTGTCTTGCCCGCGGCCCGGGTCCGGCGGTTTGGCACCGCCCGACGCCGTGAAGGCCGCAAACTCACAAAAAGATAGGACCCTGCCTTTGAAACACCCAACAAAGTGCTCGCATCCAGCCGTCTTTACAAGATGCAAACTGTTATCCGCATTTGACAAAAGATGAGGAAGATTAAGATCTGAAATTGCTGATGTCCGACGGAAGAACGTGACGCGGGGCATTTCGCACAACGCTCTGAGATCTGCGCAAAAATACAGATTTCAAGCCAGAAAATCGTCCTTGGCTTTTCGAACCCTTGACCAAGACTTTTCTAACCCAACTGTTCTCCACCCAAACAAAGATCAGTCTCGCCTTGCGCTGCCGCCTCCCCTTTCGCGTGATCACAAAGTCACGAGGGGAAGGCGGCGCTTCGATCACGCGCTGGCAAAAATTGCCAAGCTTACTTCAGGTCGCCCGGCGCAGGGGCCAGCGAGACCGTTTTTTTACGAGGCGGCGAGCGGCGGCGCGCAGGCTTGGTCGCAGAAGCGGTCGGCTTTGGTGCCGCTTTGCGAGGCGCCGCAGAGGGCGCAGAAGACGCAGACGCTTTGACAGAAGCCGCAGGAGCCCCAGGGGCTGTTGCTTTGACCGAGGGGGTGGTTTGTTGTGGTTTGACGGAAACATCTGCCTCGACGGCGGCCTTGTCGACTGAGTTGCGACCCAAGGGCTGAGCCACCGCCTGAGACGCCTTAACCTGCGCAACTGAAGCGGCAGCCGCCGGGGCTGGTTTTACCGAACCGGTATTTTTTGCAGGCGGCTTTCCCGAAGCCGGGGTCACAGATGCTGTCTTTGCTGGTGCGACCGTCGTTTTTGCTTCAGCGGGTTTTGACACACCTGATTTTGCCACTGGCTTTTTCGGCTGAGCGGCCAAGTTTTCCGCAGCTTTGCGCTTTGCCGCTGTGGCTTTCACGACAGACTTGCGGGCACGCGGCTTTGGCGCCGCGGTCGTGCCTGTCTCACCATGCAAACTGGTCGCTTTCATCGATCGTGCTGCGGGGTAGAGCCCCGAAAACCGCATCAACTCGGTGCTGACTTTCAGTTGCATCTGGACAGATTTGCGCCACAAGGCGACACCACTCAGCCACATATCAATTGGGGTTTTTTGCTCATACATTGTCCTGCGCTCCTTTGGGCGCGAATTTGTCAGCCAAAAAGCCCTGCGCGTGCCTCCCAAACGGCACAAGGGGAACCTGCGGAGACGGTCCCGACGGCTCGTTCAAGATCCCCCGACCACCACGGACGGCCAAATCGAGAGATTTTCACTGCTCCGCAATTTATCGTATGAGTGGCGCCGAAGCGCGACGCCTGATCTCAGCTAGAGCCCTGGTCCTCCCGTGTTGCGAAGTGTGTTGTACAACCGTTTGCCAAAAAGCCCGAGAAAACCACCCAGCGCCATCGCCAAAGGCATGCCGCCCCCGGCAATCAAAACCAGGATGCCGCCTAGGACCAGCATCACAGAAAAGCAAAAATTCTGAAACTCGCCATCTGACATGGTAATGTCATCTAAAATTATATTCTCCAGCGCCTTGCGAATATGTGGCTCGGAAAACGGTGTCGCCAATCCGACCAAAACCCCAACGACAAAACTGAACATAGTCTTCGACCTCCATCCCAAAAGCACCCGCCCTAAAGTCACTTGTCTCTCAATCCAGCCAGGGTGACTACGCGAATTTTCTGCACTGCAGCATTACGCTTTTTTTCGCGAATTGCAAGACCCCACTGTTGGGCCTCTCGCCGCAGGGCGCACTCTTTCCAAACCGATGAAGCTGCGCTAGGCACAGGTTTAACCCGCCGGAGCTGCATGATGTCCCAGACCCCACCCAATTGCCTTATCCTGCCGCGCCCTTCCCGGCCCAAATCAAAACCGATAAAGGCCCTGTCGCGCCATTTGATCGAGACCATGATCTGTACTGACGCGTTGTCTCGCCTGTTTGACTGATCAATTCAGTCTTACCTCTCTCGCACCGGTGCAAAGGCCTTTTCGATGATCCCAACCAGCTTTCTAGAACCTGCAACAATCGCCCGCCTAACCGCCGAAGCGCTCTGGGACATTCAAGCGGTGCATTTTCGCCCCGAAAATCCGTTCATTCTGGCATCTGGACTGCCCTCGCCAACCTATATCGATTGCCGCAAACTGATCAGTTATCCGCGCATTCGGGCTGCATTGATGGATTTTCTGACCTGTACTGTGATGCGCAACGCGGGTCTGGACGGCTTTGACAACGTCGCCGGCGGTGAGACTGCTGGCATTCCATTTGCCGCACTTGTGGCCGAACGGATGGCCCTGCCAATGACCTATGTGCGCAAAAAACCCAAAGGCTATGGCAAAGGCGCGCGGATCGAAGGGGATATGTCCGAAGGTCAACGTGTGTTGCTGGTTGAGGACCTGACCACCGACGGTGGCTCAAAACTTTCTTTTGTGGACGCGATCCGTGAAACTGGGGCAACGTGCGCCCATACTGCGGTAATTTTCAATTACGGCATCTTCCCTGAGACGATGACAACGCTGGGCGATCACGGGGTCACGTTGCACGCATTATGCACCTGGCATGATGTGCTCGCGGTGGCCAAAGACCGCGCCTTGTTTCCGGCCGATCAGCTGGCACAGGTGGAGGCCTTCTTGACCGATCCTCGCGCCTGGCAACGCGCCAACGCGCCAAAATAAGGTCCGCGCAAACTGGATTGGGCCTGCAAGGCTCAAATTACATCCGAGCTGATGAAGACCCGCTAAAAACGGCACTCTGGGTGATTTGCGAATCTGTGGATATTTTGTCGGTCAAGAGCGCGCGGGCCAGCAATCCTATGGGTCACCACGACATCTTGACGGATGAACGACGCTAACCCCATAATGGGGAGAAATTTCACCCCCAAAGAATTCACATCTTTTCCAGATTGATCGCACGCTTTGGTTAATAAATACCTTATGGTTAATGCGATAACAAAACCGGGGCGAGGGCCGTCATGAACGAAATCACACCAGTCGCGACTGGCCTTCCAGCGTCGATAGACGGGACCGACGACGCCCTCAAAAGCCCAAACCTGCCGCACAATATCGAAGCTGAGCAACAGCTTTTGGGCGCAATCCTGACAAATAACGATCTTTACGATCGGATCGCATCGGTGATGGCGGCCCAGCATTTCTACGACCCTTTGCACCGCCGCATTTACGAAATTGCCGAAACCCGCATTCAGAAAAACGCACTCGCGTCGCCGGTGACCCTCAAAGCCTTTTTGGAAGACGATCCCGGCCTCGCCGAAGTTGGAGGCCCGGCCTATCTGGCGCGCCTGGCCGCCAATGCAATTTCCAGTTTTGCTGCACGCGATTATGCCCAGATGATCCATGATTTGGCCATCCGGCGGGATTTGATCGCGCTCGGCGGCAACATCGCCGCGCAAGCAGCCAAGGTCGATGCCGATATAGAACCGGCCGAGCAAATCGTCGCCGCGGAACAATCCTTGTATAAAATTGCTGAAACAGGAACGGGCGAAAGTGGGTTTCAATCCTTCCTGCGCGCGGTGACCGACGCGGTGAACGTCGCCAATGCCGCCTATCAGCGCGACGGAGGCCTTGCTGGAATCTCTACCGGATTGATTGACTTGGATAAAAAGCTTGGTGGTTTGCACAAATCCGACCTGTTGATCCTGGCTGGACGGCCGTCGATGGGCAAGACCTCGTTGGCAACTAATATTGCGTTTAACATTGCGAAAGCCTACAAAAAGGGTCCGACGCCCGACGGCACCGTCGGTGCGATCAATGGTGGCTCTGTGGGGTTTTTCAGCCTCGAAATGAGCGCCGAACAGCTGGCTGCACGTGTCCTGTCGGAAGCCGCCGAAATCCCGTCCGAGCAGATCCGCCGCGGCGACATGACACCCACCGAATTTCGCCGATTTGTAGACGCGGCCAAAGATCTCGAGAGCTGCCCGCTCTATATTGACGACACCGCCGCCCTGCCAATCAGTCAGCTTGCGGCGCGGGCGCGGCGCCTCAAACGAGAACATGGGCTTGATGTGCTGATCGTTGATTATCTCCAACTCGTCCGCCCAGCGAGCGCCAAGGACAGCCGTGTCAACGAAGTATCCGAGATCACCCAGGGGCTGAAAGCCATTGCCAAAGAGCTCGACATCCCCGTCATCGCCCTGTCACAATTGTCGCGCCAGGTGGAAAGCCGCGAGGATAAACGCCCGCAATTGTCGGATCTGCGCGAATCCGGGTCGATTGAGCAGGACGCCGATGTCGTCATGTTCGTATTTCGCGAAGAATATTATAAAGAACGTGAAAAACCCGGCGATGATCAGCTTGAAAAAATGGCTGAATGGCAGGCCGCGATGGAACGTCTGCATGGCCGTGCTGAAGTCGTCATCGGCAAACAGCGCCATGGCCCCATTGGCACGGTCGAGCTGAGTTTTGAGGGCCGCTACACGCGCTTCAGCAATCTTGCAAAGTCGTGGCAAGAAGAAGCCCAAAACATGGGCGATGTCGGATTTTAAAGGCACGATCTTCGAGGAAAGCCACATTGAAATGTGAAATTGGCTTCAAGCCATTCACCTCATGGTGTCCAGCAAGAAGGATATCAGCGCGCACCAACTGCACCGCGTTCTCGAAGTCACATACAAAACAGCATGGTTTCTCGCTCACCGCGCCCAAAGTGCATGCGTGACGGCACTCTGGCTGGCTTTGGTAGCAATGGCGGCGCGGTAGAAGTCGATGAAACCTTCTTCGGCAAAGAGCTGGGCGTCAAAAAACACAAGACAGCGCGCAGCGTACATCACAAGATGAAGATGCTCACCCTCGTTGACCGCGAGAGTGGCCGCACCAAATCTGTTGTCATCGATGACATGAAGAAATCCACGCTAATCCCAATCCTGCGCGAAAACATCGCCAAGGAAGCCACGGTCTTCACCGACGCAGCCAAGCTATCCAACAACTTTGCGGATCACGACTGCACAACCCATAGCGCAGGCGCGTATTTTAAGCGCGACGAGCCCGAGGTTCACACAAACACTGCTGAGATAGCCCATTCAGGTACTGACCCTCTAGGCTTTCGCGCGTGGCGGCATGACGAGCGACTGAGGCTAGCAGGCATTAAGGCCCCCGGGAAAGGCGAAGAGGGCTACGCAGGGGCGGCAGAGGCCCTGTCGAGGTGGGTATCGGGTAAAGATGTCTATATCAGCACAGTCAACGCCAAACGAGGCGACGACGAAGCGCGCCGTGGCTTTGGGCGATACTGAGCCACGATCTGGAAAGACGGCGCGAATATCAACCAGTGGCTACTGGATGAGGGCTGCGCAGTTGCTTACGAATTGCGGGCCTGTCAAATATATAATCGCCTGAATTTTTGGTGCTGAGACGTTGTGGACCCCCGATGTGGTCGACGCTTGCGTTTTGGTTTCAGGCCGCGCTTGAGGCTGCATCAGACGATGATCCGCTGCGCTCTTTCATATGGTTTTTCCATGGTCGTCATACCCCAGGCGTCCTGGCTGTGATTGCGAAAATGGCAGATTATTGGGCCGCGCCGCCTGTGTTTGTGTCTTTGCGGCGCTGCAAATTGGCCGTCGGATATCGGACAGCCTCATGAACGCTATCTTGCTGATATATGACCCAAAAACACACCAAAAATGGGACTTTTGCGCTTTTGGGGCATCGATCGCAGCACGGCGCAATGCGTTCGTGGCTTGACGTGACAAAGCGGACTGTCAAAACAGGGGTATGGGAACAGCGACTTTAACCATCGACCTGGACGCCGTTGGGGCAAATTGGCAGATGCTGAACAAAGCTTCTGCGCGTGGCACCGAAACGGCAGCAGTTGTGAAGGCAGACGGCTATGGATTGTTTGCCGACCGGGTCGCCAAGGCCCTCGCCATCGCGGGCGCGCGGCAATTTTTTGTCGCCGCTGCCGAAGAAGGTGCGATGGTGCGCAAGGCGCTGGGACCAGGCCCGCAGATTGCAGTGTTTTCGGGTCATATGGCGGGTGATGCCGAAATGCTACGCGGCCATGATCTGGTGCCCTTGCTGAACTCGACTGAGCAACTGACCCGCCATATCGAAGCGTTGCCGGGACATAAATTTGGGATCCAGCTTGACACCGGGATGAACCGCCTTGGGATGGAGCCCGCCGAATGGGCCGCGCTGCGCGATCTGGTGATGCCGCTTGGACCGACCTTGTTGATGAGCCATCTCGCCTGTGCCGATGATCCTGGCCATCCGATGAACCAAGTCCAATTGCAACAATTCCACGAGATGACCGAAACGCTGGATGTGCCGCGATCTTTGGCAGCCACCGGCGGAATTCTGTTGGGCCCGAAATACCATTTCGATCTGACCCGGCCCGGCATCGGACTTTACGGCGGCGAGCCGCTTGTCGAAGCGCACCCAGTGGTGACGCTTGAAATTCCGGTGATCCAATGCCGTGATGTTGCCGCATCCGAAAGCGTCGGCTACGGCAATACCTGGATCGCCGATCGGCCTGCCCGAATTGCAACGGTTGCAGCGGGCTATGCAGATGGACTGATCCGGGCGATGGGCGGCAAGGCGAAACTGTATTGCGGTATCCACCCTTGTCCTGTGGTTGGACGGGTTTCAATGGATATGATCACCGTTGACGTCTCTCATCTCGGCCAAGATCCCGACACTCTGCAAATTTTGGGAAAGATGCAGACCGTGGATCAGGTTGCGGATGCGGCCGGCACAATTGGCTACGAGATCCTGACCTCAATGGCGCAGCGCTATAAGCGCGTGTATCTCGGTCTTGGCACATGACATTCCTGGCAGCGATCGGGGCACGGGTTCTGGCCGTGCTTGCTGTGTTGGGTCAGGTCGCGCTGTTCGCAACTTCGACCGTGTTTCACATGATCCGCCCCCCGTTTTATGGCCGTGAATTTGGCCAGGCGCTGCTGCGCATTGGGTGGTTCTCTCTTCCAGTGGTCGGCCTGACGGCGTTTTTCACAGGGGCGGCCTTGGCTTTGCAGATCTACGCGGGCGGCGCACGTTTTGATGCCGAAGCCGTTGTGCCCAGCATTGTCGCCATCGGTATGGTGCGAGAGCTCGGCCCCGTCTTGGGGGGCCTGATGGTCGCAGGGCGTGTGGCAGCGGCCATTGCCGCTGAACTGGGCACGATGAAAGTCACCGAACAAATCGACGCGTTAACCACGCTGTCGACCCATCCGATGAAATATCTGACTGTACCGCGGGTCCTCGCCGCGACCCTGACCGTGCCGATATTGGTGGCCGTTGGCGATGCGATTGGTATCTTCGGCGGCTATGTGATCGGCACCAGCCGCCTTGGCTTCGACGGACAGGTGTACCTTTTAAATACAGTCAATTTTCTTGAGAGCTGGGACATCGGTTCGGGCCTTGTCAAAGGCGCAGTCTTTGGGTTCCTCGTGGCGCTGATGGGGTGCTATCACGGGATGAATTCCGGCCAGGGGGCTCAGGGCGTGGGTCGGGCAACCACCAATGCGGTGGTGTCGGCCAGCATCTTGATACTGGCCAGCAACTATATCCTGACAGAGGTGTTCTTCAACGCATGATCGACATCTCAGGCCTGCAAAAATCTTTCGGATCCAAACACGTCTTGCGCGGCGCGACACTGGCGGTCCCCAAAGGCAGCTCAACCGTGATCATCGGCGGATCGGGTACCGGCAAATCGGTGCTGTTGAAATGCGTGCTGGGACTCGTGACACCGGAGCAGGGAACAATCCGGATCGACGGTGCAGATGCAACGGATGGCGACCGCGACGCGTTTTTGGCCCAGTTTGGCATGTTGTTCCAAGGCGCCGCTTTGTTTGACTCACTCCCCGTTTGGCAAAACGTTGCCTTTCGGCTGCTGCGCGGCGCTTTGAAGCGTCCCAAAGACGAGGCCCGCGCGATTGCGATAGAAAAGCTGCACCGCGTCGGTCTGAACCCCGAGGTTGCAGACCTGTTTCCGGCAGAGCTCTCGGGCGGGATGCAAAAACGGGTTGGCCTTGCCCGTGCCATCGCCGCTGAACCCAAAATCATCTTTTTTGACGAACCAACCACAGGGCTTGACCCAATCATGGCGGGCGTGATCAACGATCTGATCCGCGAGATTGTGACTGAAATGGGAGCAACGGCGCTGACAATCACGCATGATATATCAAGCGCACGTGCGATCGCGGACCGGGTGGCGATGCTGCATGGTGGGCGGTTCCGCTGGGAAGGTCCGATTGCAGATATCGACACCGCAGACGATCCCTATATGCATCAGTTTATCAATGGTTTGGCCGACGGTCCTATCACAACAATGCGTTGAGCAACCGCAGCGCAGGGCGACAATAGCAAACATTTGCGATCCCGCGTGACCGCCCAGCGGTCCCGACCCTCTATGCGCCGCTGCAGGAACTGTTGCGATGAACGCATCAAATGGTCTGAGCATTGGACAGCAAAAGGAGATCAGCGTCACTCTTGACAAGACCAAGACAAACAAGCCGCCGCCGCAATTGCGTCGGTGCCGATCGGAGCCGCAATCGCAAAAAATCGGTGATCATCAAATCAGGGATCCAGCATTCTGTTGAAGATCTGGCATTTTTTCAGGGGCCTTGCGCATCTTCTTGATGTAAGTTAAACTTAATAAAAGTGCCTCATTTTCCCAAAAATTTACAATATTTCTTTCACAACAGCAAAAAACGATGACCATTCGCAGACTTCGGACATTGGTCGCAATTGCCGACACACGGACCTTCAGCGCCGCGGCAGACGCCGTCTGTGTCACCCACGCGGCTGTCAGCCAACAGATGCAGACACTTGAAGCGGATCTGGGCATCACGCTTTTTGACCGCAACACACGGACGCCGCAACTGACGCCTCTGGCCAATCGCATTATCGCCAAAGCGCGGTGTTTGATCGCAGATTACGACAATCTGGTGCCGACGGTGCTAAACGATAACGGTTTGAACGGACATATCTCGCTTGGTGTTTTGCGCACGATTTTGACCGGGTTGATTCCGCAAGCTATGGCGCTGCTCAAGTCCAGCTGTCCCGATCTTGGGCTTCATATCCAGCCGGGCCTGACCGCCACGTTATTGGCCGAAATCGAACGTGGAAACTTGGATGCTGCAGTCATCTCGCGCCCCCATCACATGCCAAAGACGCTTTCGTTTCGCGAAATCACCAAAGAACCCATGCAGCTGATTGCCGCAATCGAAGAGCCCGAAACAGATCCATTCGCGCTTTTGAAAACACGCGATTTTATCCGCTTTGACCGCACGGCTGTTGTTGGCGCGTTGATCGACAACTGGATGCTCGCCAACCACATCCAGGTCCATGAGTCGATGGAACTGGACAGCCCCGAAGCGATCACAGCGATGGTCCAGGCCAATCTTGGCGTCGCCATCATACCCGATCTTGCCGTCAAACCGCATGATACAGTTTTGGTCAAACCGTTGAGCCTCGGGCCCAAGGCTCCGACGCGGACCTTGGGCCTTGTGTACCGCACCGATCTGGTCAACATCCAAGCGGTTGATGCCATGTTTGCGGCCTTGTGCCATGCGATCGAGACGCAAGACCGCAACGAGCCCAAATCATGACTGCCGAAACCGTTATTTTTCTTGTTCTTGGTGCTGTCATGGGCGGGTTTATCAATGGGTTTGCCGGCACCGGCACAGCCCTTTTCGCACTTGGTTTTTATTTGCTGGTCTTGGATCCAATACCGGCCGTCGCAATTGTGGCGCTCATGTCCGTGCTTGCTGGGCTTCAGGGTCTTTGGGTGGTGCGGCACGCCATAAAGGCCAATCCAAACCGGCTCTTGCGATTTATCTTACCGGGCTTGATTGGAATTCCGATGGGCCTTGCGCTGTTGACGATCCTCGACGCCAGTGCCTTGCGTTTGGCAATTGCCGCCTTGCTTCTTGTCTTTGGCGGCTATTTCGGCTTTCGCAGAGCGCTGCCCGCCTTGAGCAAACCGACGCCTGTCGTCGACAGCCTAGTTGGCTTCATCGGTGGTATCATGGGGGGTGCGGCGGGGATCTCCGGGGCCATTCCTGCGATGTGGATATCCATGCGACCTTGGCCCAAGGACGATATCCGCGCCATTATGCAGTCATTTAATTTCGTCATATTGGCCACCACGGTTGTTCTGCTCTGCTTGAAAGGGGCCTACACATCCGACGCGCTGAATGCCTTTCTGGTGACAGTGCCATGTGGCCTAGCGGCGGCCCAAATGGGAATTTTCGTCTTCCGCAGGCTGAGCGATGATATGTTCCGACGCGTGCTGATTGGCCTGACATTTTTGATCGGGCTGAGCGTGTTGATCAGCGAGGTGGCGGGATACGGTGCGGGCGCGGCTTGAAATCCCGCATATAAGTCGAGAGAACGTCGTGTTTTGCCAGACCACATGGTTTTTTCAAATGTCTTAAATGACCTCGGCTGTGCAGTAACCCGTTTCGCCTTAGCGCCTCAACGCAGCCAGTGTGATGCCGTCATAAAACCGCGCAGCCTTTTGACGATTCTGGTATTTTGCTTTCGAACAGGCTTGTTCCACTGCGATCACAGGCGACACGGAACGGGCCCATCTTGGCGCAGCTGAGCACCCATATCGCCTGCGCGATGCCAAGCTCTTCAGCCCAAAGGACCGCCTCAATATCTGTGACACCGCGCGCCAGAAAGCCCCCGGTGCCACCGCCCACAATGGACAAATAAACAGCACCATTGGGAACAAAATAGTCTTTGTACTCCGTGGACATCATGCCGCCTTTGCCGATGATCCGTTTGGCGCCGGTCTTTTCCATCCATTGGGGCAGGCATTCTACACCCACATTTACCGGATATGCCGGGGTCCAATCAATGATCTCACGGCGCTGATAGGGGGTGAACCAATCTGGGTCCGTGCGGCATTCGACGCGGCCTTCAGCGTGACTGCGCACCATGGCACGGCGCGATGACAGACAAAATGCATGCACCGACATTGGCGGCCCGCGCGTGTGGCAATAACCGACTTCGATATTGCAATCGATGACCATGTTCTTGCCGACAAACCGCACAGCGTCCACACCAATGGAATTGCCAAGCTCTTTGGAACTCGGGCTCTATCGTTGCAACCTTGGGATCACTGTTTCTGCTTTGCGCCACACGCAAGATCACGGCTCGTTTGCCAAGCGCCATGCAGGTGTCTTTTGAGGCCCCAAGCCCAATGCCAATTATCGCAGGCTGGCAGGCCAATCCCCGTTTGCCAAACGCCATAAGACTGTCGAGATAGAAATGCTCGATGCCTCGAATGCCGTCGCTGGAAAACAGCTTGCGATACTCCGTGCCAAACAATCCGCCCTTGTGGACGGTGATCAGGTCGATCGTGACGCCGGTTGGCTCAGCGTCGTATTCAAATTTGGGCGCAGCAATGCCAACTTTAGTGTTTTGGGTTGTCCACCAAAGCGGATGCATACGGTTGGGGCGCAACCGCACCCTTTTGGTGGCCGACGCTGTCGCTTGACGCAGCGCTGCCTCAAGCGCGATCATTCCGCCTTCAATGGCGGCGTCATTGCCCAGCTTGACGAACCATCGCGGTACACCAGTATCGCTACACATCGCCCGGCTGTCCTGCCATTAACCGTTGAATTCGCGACACCGTTGCGCCCAAACGGTTTGACCCGAGGGCGCCGCCAGCGTCTTCGCCCGCGACATAAAGCGCCTCCATTTAGGTGCGGGTGTTCACATCAACCACCACACCGCCCATGAAATAATCGGCCGTTGGCACAACTGCGACCTGGCCCGCCGCCGGATCAAACCCGCTGTCCGCGCACCGATTGATCATAGCCTAGAACATCTGGCGGCATAACAAACCGCGCTGATGATGCATTCAATTGCTCCATTTGCAGGCCGTGTATCGGCGCGGCTTGATCAATCGGCACAATCGGATCATCGCGCGTAACTGCACCCTGATGTACGCCTTCAGCGGCGATCCACTTGTCAAAAAATGAATCCCTGTAGACGGTTAAATCCGTGATCACAGGCAAATTGCGCAAAGGGGCAATCGCGGACTCATTCCCGGCAAGCACCCGATCCAATCGGCGACCGCAACGCTTTGATCAACTGGATAAGCGTGCGGATTTTGCGCTCCACATATTGGGTCAAAAACGGATCAAAAAGAGACTTGGAGCCGCGCCGGGCTCGTAGGCCTTCCGCATCAAACGCGGCAGCTCGGTGCTGACGAGGGAGAGGGCGACTCCGGGGCGTGGTCGTCGGGGCCGTCCGTTTGGCGGTCCTGGGGTTGCGCTGCGAGCGTCCGCGGAAGGGGCAGAATGTTCAGGCACTAAGCCCCAGCGGGCCGAGACATAGAGCCCAAGACGGGTGCCGTTGCCTGTCGCCTGCATCAGCCCGCACAGCCTTGGGAGCCGCAGTGTCCGCCGCCCCCTCACGGACGGCCAGAAGCGGACACCCTCACGCCGGAACTGCACCGACGCCGCCGCCTGGGGTCGGACGCCAGCGAGGCGAACTGCGCGCAGTCAAGAATTTTGGGCCATGATAGTCAAAGACTCGCTTCGATGCGGCGCTTTGGGGGCAAGACATTTCTGGGCCACCCGACGCGACCTGACATGGTACACACTGCGGGATGGCAAACCGCACGGGTTTTGGTGATTGCCATCGACATTATCGATGCCACGTTGCGGCGGTACGCCATGCCCGTCATTTGCGTACAGCCCTGTTCATTGTCTGGCGCTTACGCGACCGCGAGAATGCTTATGCGCTGGCTGACGCCGGGGCCGACAAAGTCGTCCTAAAGGTGTGTGACAGCGCGGTGCGGGCCGGACGGTATGTTCTAGCGCGACCGGTGCTGAGCAACGCCGAAGCCTTCGACAAAGCGCCCGCGACAGCGCAATCACCGCCCCGAACTGAGCGTTGTGTTGTCGTGCTAGACGTCGCTGACCCCTGCCTCTGCGAAGGTTGCCATGCCCGATTGGCATGCCACGGCCGCGCGCAGGATATTCAACGCAAGCGCCCCTCCCGAGCCTTCGCCCAAACGCAAACCCAAAGACAAAAGCGGCTCTTTGTCCAAGTGGGCCAACATCTTGGCATGGGCCGCCTCGTCCGAGCAATGGCCGGCCACAACGTGATCCAATGCCCCCGGTGCCGCTTTGGCCAATACGGCAGCTGCGGCGGTACAGATAAACCCATCGAGAACCACCGGAATCCCAAGCACCCGCGTGCGGGCAATCGCCCCGGCCATGCCCGCCACTTCTCGACCACCAAGGCCTGCGAGGATCTGCATCGGACGCCCCGCGCCGTGGCGCGCCACACCATCGGCCACAATCTGGGTTTTCGCTGCAAGCGCGTCGCCCTCCACGCCCGTGCCGCGTCCAGTCCAGTCGCTGGCTGTCCCGCCAAACAAGGCCAAACCGATGGCTGCGGCCGAAGTGGTGTTGCCGATGCCCATTTCCCCCGTGACCACCACATCCGCGCGTGGATCCACTGCGTCCCACCCGGCTTTCAATGCGGCGATACACGCAGCTTCGGACATCGCAGGACCTTGGGTGAAATCTACTGTCGGGAGATCCAGATCCAATGCATGGACCGACAAGGTCGCACCTGCGACTTTGCAAAGCTGGTTGATGGCGGCGCCGCCCTGCTCGAAATTGGCAACCATTTGCCGGGTCACCTCAGGCGGAAAAGCAGACAC
This sequence comes from Dinoroseobacter sp., assembly GCA_042096155.1. Classification (GTDB taxonomy): domain Bacteria; phylum Pseudomonadota; class Alphaproteobacteria; order Rhodobacterales; family Rhodobacteraceae; genus Dinoroseobacter. The sequence goes on along the minus strand of JBELMC010000027.1, from coordinate 12,248 downwards.
TCCGCGCGCCGCTACCCCGTGATTTCCCGCAAAGACAATCACTTGAGGCGTATCCGCATGGGGTTTGTCCGTGCCTTGCCACCCGCCCATCCAGATCGCCAGCTCTTCAAGTCGGCCCAACGCACCGGGGGGTTTGGTCAGCTGGTCATTGCGAGCCTGCGCCGCCGCAACCGCGCTGGCATCCGGATCTGATGCCTCGGTCAAGAGGGTCACAAAAGTCGAAAAATCGTCAAACATCAGCCGCCTCAGAGCATTGCGTTTCGTGTCCGGCCTGTTTACCGCCTGTCATATTCCTGTCCCGCGACATAAGCGACACTCATGGCTCTTTCTTCGACGTTGCTCTGTGATTTCCGTGTGGCCCTGGCGCTTTTGACCCGGCTTCCGTTGCCGCTGTCGGCCGAGACCTTCGCCGCCCACAAAACCCGTGCCTTCTGGGCTTATCCAATGGCCGGGCTCGTGGTCGCCGGGCTTGTCGCCTGTATCGGCGCACTCGCCCTCTGGGTTGGAGTGCCGGTCTGGGGTGTGGCCGGATTGATGCTGGCCGCACAGATCGTGATCACCGGGGCCTTGCACGAAGACGGGCTGGCCGACTCCGTCGATGGGCTTTGGGGCGGATGGGACCGTGCACACCGCCTGGAGATCATGAAAGACAGCCATATCGGCAGCTATGGCGTTCTAGCGCTGGTGCTGTCGGTGCTGATCCGGGCCGCCTGCCTTGCGGCCTGCGCCGCCAGCGGGATACATGCGGTGATCTGTGCGGTGATGGCCAGCGCGCCTCTCAGCCGTACTGCATGTGTTGTCGTCATGTACGCGCTGCCACATGCGCGTGAGCAAGGCTTGTCGGTCAGCGCCGGGCGTCCGGGGGGCATCCATCTGGCGGGCGCGGCTGTGATCGGTGCTCTGGCATGCGGTCTCTCCGGCACAATCGCGGCCTTGGTCCTGGCCGCTCTTGTCACAGCGGCTGTGATCCGCATTGCGCAGCTCAAAATTGGCGGCCAAACTGGAGATATCCTCGGCGCGACCCAACAGCTGACTGAGATCGCAGTTCTATTGGCCGTCGCGACGGCTCTGTAGCGCGACCTGAAATATGAAATTTCGACACGAAAGCGGTTCTTCCATCAACCAGATTTTTTCAAACACATTCAGGGCCATTTGCGCAAAAAGGGCGATCAGCTCTCGCAAAAAACCGCGCCCAAAGGCGCGGTCAAGTCGATACGAAGCATAGTCTTTTTGACCTTTGATGCCGATCAGGCCGCGCGTTTTTCCAATACGCCGTCGACATGTTTCTGTGCGCCCAGCTCGTCCATATCGTTGACCGCGGCAATTTCGCGGGTCAGACGCTCGAGAGCTGCTTCATACAGCTGACGCTCGGAATAGCTTTGCTCGCGTTGATCATCAGAGCGATGCAGATCGCGCACGACTTCGGCTATTGCGATCAGATCACCTGAGTTGATTTTCTGTTCATATTCTTGAGCACGGCGCGACCACATCGCCCGTTTGACCTTGGCTTTGCCAGTGAGCGTGCTCATTGCCTTGGACACAATATCCGGGCTGGACAGGCTGCGCATCCCCACTTCGGTTGCCTTATGCGTTGGCACTCGCAACGTCATCTTGTCTTTTTCGAAAGAAATGACGAACAGCTCCAAGCATATTCCAGCAATTTCCTGCTCTTCAACCGAGACCACTTTTCCAACGCCATGCGCGGGATAGACCACATAGTCATTCGGCCGGAAATCAAGGGAAGCTTTGGACTTGCTCATTCATACTACTCCTGTGCGTGGGGACCGGCGCACATGCATAGCGACAAAAAAACCCAAACGACCGCCATTGCGGCCGCACAGGTTATGCATGTGACTGTCAGAAAATGTCGGAAAAGCTGATGGCTTGTCCGCAACCTACGCGTATCCCCTTTAATAAGTCATTCTACCATAGCAAAAAAAATGATCGTTTTAAAGTGCCATTGCAACACTGGGCAGCCAACGTGTTGTGTTGCCATACAAACCCGGCCAATTCAGCATTTTTTCATAGGGATCGCGGTCCGCCTTTATGCCCGCATGACGCGAATCGTTCGGAGCTGTTACCCGCCCTCGCCCGGTTCTTCGCTGAAGTATTTTTCCAGTTTGCCGGTTTCGCCATCGCGTTCTTCAGCCTCTGGCAGCTGGTCCTTTTTGGTAATGATCACTGGCCAAACTTCGGAAAATTTGCGGTTGAAATCCACCCAGACTTCCATGTCCGGTTCCGTGTCCGGGCGTATTGCATCTGCAGGGCATTCAGGTTCGCACACGCCGCAGTCAATACATTCGTCAGGGTGAATGACCAGCATGTTTTCGCCCTCGTAAAAGCAATCCACAGGGCACACTTCCACGCAGTCCGTATATTTGCAGGCAATGCAATTGTCGGTCACGATATAGGTCATAGGCAGGTCTCAGTCTGATGTCTTGCGCATTAGCTACGCGCTTGCGGTCGGCCGCGCAAGACGGTGCGACCATAAGGTCAGGAAAACGTGTCAGATATATCTGACACTCTGATTAGCTGTCTTTTGGATATTGAGACTGCAGGCCAACGCGGTACTCCGCAAGATCGCGGCGATTTTTTTTGGTTGGACGCGGACCAACCCGCGCGGGACTGTCTTCTTTGGCCGGAACCGGCGGAGATTGATCGTCATAGAGCGCTTGTGCTTCAGGCGCAGGACCACGCCGCGTGGCCGTGGCCGTCATGCGCACAACTTTGACAGTCCGGCCTTGCACGAACGTCATCACATCGCCCGGCTTGACGGATGTGGCGGGTTTGGACACCCGAACGCCGTTGACCCGCACATGCCCACCTGAAACATGTTTTGCCGCCAGACTGCGTGTCTTGAAAAACCGCGCGCACCACAACCATTTGTCGAGGCGCTGCGCGGCGGCTGGATCGGCCGACCGGTTCAGGTTTTGTCCTTAAAACCCATCAGCGCGGCGGCAAATGGATTGTCAGGATCGATCGGCTTTTCACGGCGTGGGGGCCGGGCTTCGTACTTGCGTGGGCCATTATCAGATTTGCCTTTGCCCTTTGGACCACCAGCCTTGCCACCTGGCCGACCGCCGCCTTTGCCATTGCGTTTGCCTTGGGGACGGGCGTCTTTGCCGTTCTCTTTGCCGCTGCCTTTCCCAGCGCCACGCCCCTGGCCGCCATCTGCACGTTTGCCCCGATTGGGGGCGATGCGGGGCTTCGGGGCCCAACGGAAGATGTAATAAACTTCCATTTCGGGGGTCACTTCGGCAGTATCGTCCAAGGCCGCGGGGGCCCCGGTGTCCGCTGGACTTTCAGGCTCAGGGTCAGTGTCATGCACGGCGGCCAAAGCGGCCTCGGTTGCAGCAGCGGCTTCCGCGGCGATATCTTCGGCCGACAGCTCTACCGGTTTTGACTCGGCGGTTTTGACTTTTTCGCGCTCGGCTTTTTCGCCAACATAGCCCAAGCCTTGCATCAGATCCGCAAATTGTTCCAAGGTCATGCCCGTGATCGACAACATGTCTGCAGTGGCCTCAAAACCACCGCGCGTGTCGCAGGCCCGCAACATATCGGCCAACCGTTCCAGCATATCGATCCGAATCGCACGCTGACCTGCAGCGCGGTAGCCTGACATGGTGTAGATGGACGTCTCGATGCCCTCGACCGAAGGGATGGTGACCAAACCCGCAGGCGGCGCTTCGGGGAACGTGTCCATGCCCTGATCCAGCGACCAGAGCACCAGACGCAGGCGCGTTGGGGCGGGTTTCAGCAGCAGCGGCAAGAAAATGGTGAACTGACCAAACCGCACCCCATGTTTGCGCAACGAGCCGCGGGCCTCCTGGTCCAGCGCTTTCACGTCATTTGTCACCTTTTCGCGCGACACAACACCCAGCGATTCGACCAGCTGAAACGCAAAACCGCGCGCCAACCCTGCCAGTGTCTCGTCGCGGCTCATCGCGAGCAGCGGCTCGAACAGAGCGGCGATCTTGCGGTCGATGAAATGCTGCAACCGGCGCTGTACTTTTTGCGCCACTTCCGGGCCTGCCTCGTCGTCCACAAAGGCCTGGATCTGCGGTTTCAACGGATCAGCACCTTTGACCAGTTTACCCAAAGCCTGGTCGCCCCACATCAGGCCGCCTTGCTCGGTGTAGTCGATTTCGGTGTCTGGCGCGTTGTAGAACCGGTCCGCGCGCAAGTGGAACTCAGGCGCAAGTGCAGCAACCGAGGCCGCACGCAGGGTTTTCGCCTCTTCAGGCGTGGTCGATTTGTCCTGGCGGAAACGGAACCCTTCAAGGCGGCCGATCAGCTCGCCCTCTATGGTCACTTCACCTTTGTCGTTTACGTCGGCCACCAGGCTCTCCTTCTGTTTCAACCGCCGCATCAGAACACTCGTACGCCGGTCGACAAATTTCTCCGTCAAACGGGCGTGAAGCGCATCTGACAGGCGATCTTCTACAGCGCGAGTCGCCGCGCGCCAATGGTCTTGATCTTTTATCCAACCTTTGCGCTGCGCAACATAGGTCCATGTGCGAATATACGCCAATCGTTTGGACAACGCATCTATATCGCCCTCGGTGCGATCAATTTGCAGGATCTTGCCCGCAAACCAGAGCGCACTGATCTCACCGTCTTGGTGCAGGTCTGTGAAAATATGGGTCAGCAGATTGGCGTGTTCGCCTGCCGAGATGCCACGGAAATCCGGAATCTGGCAGACCTCCCACAACAGTTTGACGTCTTGCGGGCTGCGCGCACGCGCAACAATCATCGGGTCCTCGGCAAGCGTCTTTAAAGCCGCTTGGTCATCGGCTTCACGGGCCCGAACCAGCCGCTGGTCCGAGCTGGGGGCTTCGAGGCTGGACACCAGATGCTTGACCGATCCGAACCGCAGGCAGCGGTTGCGCCATTGCACGCGCTCGATCGGCGTGAAGCGGCTGTCTTCGATCTGTGCGACCACCTCGTCGGTCAAGCTGGGGGCTTCGCCGGTCACGCCAAAAGTGCCGGGGGTCATGTAGCGCCCGGCCCGTCCTGCGATTTGGGCCAGCTCGTTCGGAGCCAATTGGCGCATGCGTCGACCATCAAACTTGCTGAGCGCAGAAAACGCCACATGGGTCACGTCAAGATTCAGCCCCATGCCAATCGCGTCAGTCGCCACCAGATAGTCCACATCGCCATTCTGATACAGGTCCACTTGCGCGTTGCGGGTTCGCGGGCTCAGCGCGCCCAACACCACAGCACAGCCCCCCTTTTGACGACGAATCAGCTCGGCAATCCCGTAAACCTGATCAACGGAAAATCCGACGATCGCGCTGCGAGGCTTCATCCGGCTGATCTTTTTCGGTCCTGTATAGGTCAGGGTCGAGAACCGGTCGCGTTTGAGAAACTGCACCCCCGGCACCAATGCCGCGATGACACCGCGCATGGTGTCGGCGCCCATGAACAAGGTTTCGTGCTGACCGCGTGCATGCAGCAGGCGCTCGGTGAATACATGGCCGCGTTCGGGGTCGGCGCAAAGCTGGATTTCATCGATCCCGACGAAATCCGCGCCAATCTCTTGTGGCATCGCCTCGACAGTGGCGACCCAGTATTTGGTGCGCGGCGGAACGATCCGTTCTTCACCCGTCACCAGGGCCACCACGCTCGGACCGCGCAACGCCACGATGCGGTCATAGACTTCGCGGGCCAACAGCCGCAACGGCAAACCGATCACCCCGGTGCGGTGGGCCAACATCCGTTCAATGGCATAATGGGTCTTGCCAGTGTTGGTTGGCCCCAACACCGCAACGACGCGCGCGTTCTCTGCCATGGCCTGTCCCTTTGACCCCTGTCGTCACCTATAGCGACAATCCCTCCAGCTGACGTTCCAGCCGGTCGAGATGCCCTCTTAAATCGGGATCATGAGGATGTATACCAGCCGCAATGCGAAAGGCGCGCAATGCAAGCTTCGGCCGGTCAAGTTCAACCAAGATCACACCAACCCCTTGCCATGCATTATAATGACGCGGTTCCAGCGCCAGCGCATGTTCCAGATCCGCCAGCGCAAGACTGTAACGTTCCTGGGCAAAAAACGCCGTCGCGCGACCATTCCAGCCTTCGGAAAAATCTGGCGCATGATCGATCAGGGCCGAATAATGCTCCACCGCCTGGGCATAGTCGCGGGCCTCCATAGCCGAGCGCCCCCGGCGCAGCAGCAGATTCATGGCCGCAGAGCCACTGTCAGACAAAGCCCGGTCGATCTGCTCGGCAATGTCTTGCCACTCGACCAAATTGGGCTCGGCGAGACGGTCAAACAGATAATCCAGATCAGCAGTTTGGGCTTTTGCGCCACCGATCAAAAAAAATGCCGCGACGGCACTGTTGAGGATTAGGGTTAAGCGGCTATTCATATACACAAACGTAACATGCGGACGATCAAAAGCGAGGGTCGGATGCAGACAATTCAGGGAAGATCTTAAATGAGCGACGTGATCAGCAAAGCGGTCGAGTTTTTGTCCGAGAAAATCGGCACTTTTGATGGGTCGGTGAAGTTTGATATTGCCGATGAGGGCTGCATCATGATCGACAGCGACGGGGTTCGCGCCGAAGATGCCAGCGCCGACTGCACCCTAAGCGCGTCATCCGAGACCTTCCAGGGAATTATTGATGGCAGCGTCAATCCCACATCGGCCTTCATGACCGGCAAGTTAAAGCTCGATGGCGACATGGGCACAGCAATGCGCCTAGGGGCCGTGCTGAGCTGAGGATGGAGCCTGCCCCCTATTATGCACATCTCGCCGAAGCGCCGCCGCAAACTCAAGCGTTTTGGCGCACTGCGAGCGACGGGATCAGACTGCGCATAGCGATTTGTCCGGTGGACGGGGCGAAAGGCATGATCGCGATCTTTCCCGGTCGCACCGAACTGGTTGAAAAATACGGCCGTGTCATGGCGCGGCTGGCCCAGCACGGCTACAGTTCCGCGGCGATTGACTGGCGCGGTCAGGGATTGGCTGACCGGCTGCTCGACGATCCTTTGATCGGTCATGTCGGCGCGTTTCGTGATTATCAACTGGATGTGGCCGCGTTCATGGCCGCACTGCACACGCTGCCAGGGCCGCGATATTTGCTCGCGCATTCCATGGGGGGCGCGATCGGATTGCGCGCTGTTCTGTCAGGGCTCGATGTGAAAGCGGCGGCATTTTCCGCACCCATGTGGGGCCTCAAGATGCCTGCTTATCAAGATTTGATCAGCCGACTACTGATCCGGACATTACGCGCGATGGGGCACGGCGACATGCGCGCGCCGGGCACTGCCGCCCATTCCTATCTGTTGGAAAACAGCTTTGCTGGCAATAATTTGACCACCGATCTAGACGAATGGTCTTATATGAAACGTCAGGTCAAGGAGGTTCCAGAATTTGCCTTGGCGGGGCCCAGCATCAACTGGGTGCGCGAGGCGATTGTCGAATGCGCGGATCTGATACGGTGCCCGCCGCGCGATCTTCCGTTGTTTGCAGGTCTGGGATTGGATGAGAAGATAGTGCCGCGCGAGCCCATTTATCGCCGAACCGAAACCTGGCCGAGCTCTGAATTGTTGCAAATCCCCGGCGCCCAGCATGGGCTGCTGATGGAGGTCCCCAGCAAACGCGATCCGTTCCTGACCTCCATGTTCGAGCATTTTGAACAAGTCAGTGCAAGCCCACCATGAGGCGCGGTCCGTCCTGCCGCGACACTTGGCCCGCGCCCCGGTTTGGGCCTGTGACAAACCAAAGATCTGTCGGCGCCAACCAAGAGATCAGCCAACGCGGATTTTGCGTTTCATAAATGGGCCAGATGCAGGTTGATGAATGGTACCGCCTCCCCGGCTTGAACGGGGGACCTCTGGATCCACAATCCAGCGCTCTAACCAACTGAGCTAAGGCGGCACGTTGCGGCGGGTTACCGCGCAGGGTGCGCAATTGCAAGAGGCAGAACACCTGACCTTACGCACAAATTGCCCAGAGCGCCGAGGTTGCGCTTGTCCGCTGGGCGTTGCACCAATAGCGATATAAGGCATAACCACTGGAGACAGCCATGGGTATCAACAAACAAAGCAGTATTGCAGCCGATCTACAGATTGGGCCGACCACCGAGGGCATGGTGCGCATCTATATCGAGGGTGACGGGATCGAACTGCCTCTGGACTTTGAGCCCGATGAAGCGCTTGAGATCGCCCAAGAATTGACTGCTGCAGCGCAGCGGGCCACCACCATCAAAACCTAAATTTTTAAATTGGGCTCAGATCGATAGACACCATTCGCGGGGCGTTTTGTGGTCAAATGGCATCGCTTCCAACACGTTGTGGACCAGTGACATCGGGCAGGTATGCAGCGCATTTGGACCCGCGTCGCGTCCAGTTTTATGCGAGGCGGCCAAGTGCGAGACAAGGCCTTAATCCGGCGATCCCTCAGCGGGCCTGCCTGCTTTGTCCCCGACAAAACAGAATGTGCGCGGCTGGCACGCTGCAATAGGGCGTCATAATTTTGCGAAAATGTCAAAAATAACGTCACGATAGCGTTGACTTGACGCCGCCGCCACGATGCGATTTGAGCGGTGTTTTAACCCGCAAACGGGCGTTCCGTGGGCGCCAAACTGACGAGAAGAGCCGCTATGGCCACGATTTCTCTCACTTTTCCGGATGGAACGATGCGCGAATATGCTGCGGGTGTAACTGCGGCCAATGTGGCGGCCAGCATTTCAACCTCGCTGGGCAAAAAAGCGATCAGCGCAACAGTCGATGGGGCCCATTGGGATCTGACCTGGCCGATTGAAGCCGACGCGACCTTGGCAATCCACACGATGAAGGATACCGATCAAGCGCTGGAACTGATCCGCCATGACTTTGCCCATGTGATGGCGCGCGCCGTGCAAGAGATTTGGCCAGATGTCAAAATGGCCATCGGCCGGGTGATTGCCAATGGCTGGTCTTGTGATTTTGACCGCGCCGCGCCGTTTGTCCCTGAAGATCTGGCCAAAATCCAAACCAAAATGCGCCAGATCATCGCCGCACGCGATCCAGTACGCACAGAAACCTGGAGCCGCGCGGAAGTGATTGCCTATTACGAGGCCCGCAATGACCCATTTAAGGTCGCGTTGGTCGGGATGATCCCAGAGGACGGCCAGCCAATCGGGGTGTATAGGCAAGGCGACTGGCAGGATCTGCGTCGCGAACCGCATTTGCAGCACACCGGTCAGTTGCCTGCCGATGCGTTCAAGCTGATGCATGTTTCAGGCGCATATTGGCGCAGCGATTCGAACCGTGCGCAGTTGCAGCGCCTGTATGGCGTGGCTTTCCTGAACCGCGATCAGCTGAAACAACATCTGCGCTTTCTCAGAGAGGCCGAAAAACGCGATCACCTCCGCTTGGGCCGCGAGATGGACCTGTTCCACATGCAAGACGAGGCCCCCGGTCAAGTGTTCTGGCATGCCGATGGCTGGAGCATCTACACGATGTTGCAAGATTACGTGCGCCGCAAACAGCGCGCAAATGGCTATGTCGAAGTGAACACGCCTCAGGTTGTGAACCGCAAACTTTGGGAAGACTGCGGGCATTGGGAAAAATACCAAAAGCATATGTGGATCGTCGAAGTCGACGAAGACCAGCTCCGTGAAAAAACGATCAATGCTCTCAAGCCGATGAATTGCCCTTGTCACGTACAGATCTTCAACAAGGACCAAAAAAGCGACCGCGACCTGCCCTTGCGCATGGCCGAATTTGGCTTATGGCATCGCCCAGAACCATCTGGGACCCTAAATGGCATCATGCAGCTGCGTGGCTTCACCCAAGATGACGGGCATATTTTCTGCCGCCAAGACCAGATCGAATCAGAAACCGCCGCTTATATTGCGTGTCTGACCGAGATATATACCGATCTTGGGGTCGAGAGCTTTCGGGTGAAATTCTCAGACAGGCCCGCAACGCGCGCAGGCTCTGACGTGGTGTGGGACAAAGCAGAAGCCGCATTGCTCGCCGCCACCCGCGCCGCTGGAATCGAACCGGACATGACCCCCGGCAAAGGCGCCTTCTATGGCCCGAAGCTGGAGTTTGTGCTGAGCGATGCGGTGGGACGCGACTGGCAATGCGGCACGCTGCAGGTCGATTTCGTACTGCCAGAACGCCTGAACGCGACATATATCGCCAAAGATGGTGCAAAACACCATCCGGTTATGTTGCACCGCACGACGCTGGGCGCGTTCGAACGGTTCATTGGCATCTTGATCGAGCAACACGCTGGCAAGCTGCCATTTTGGATCGCTCCGCGACAGGTCGTTGTGGCGTCAATCGTGTCAGATGCCAACGCATTTTGCCAAGACGCCGCGGTCAAACTGCGCGCTGCGGGGATCCGGGCCGAAGTCGATCTGCGCAGTCGGAAGATCACCTGTAAGATCCGCGACCATTCGGTCCGCAAGGTTCCGATACTTTTGGCCGCTGGCCGCCAAGAGGTCGAAGACGGCACCGTCACACTGCGCCGATTGGGCGAAAAACAGACCAAAGTCATCGAGCTGGACACCTTAATCGCGGATCTGAAGGCCCAAGCATTGCCGCCAGATTTGCGCAAACGCGAATGCGTCTGACGACACAAAACACCAAACACATTGACATCTTTATTTTGAAGACCGCTGCATAAGGCCGGAATTCTCTGATGGGGCGCGATTTGGTATTTCTTCATCCACCGCTCAGAGCTGCGACCAAGGTGGTTGATCAAATCTACAAAGCCGAAAGCGCGCGCTTTGCTACGGCGTCCAGCCACGCTGTTTTGGGATATGCAGCCTCATTTTATCACCAAGTCTAAGCGGACCGATGCGCTCGACCCATGCTGTGACACCGCGTTTGTCTTTTGCGGCCTGCTGGAAGGCGCGACCGGTTTCAACACCAAAGCGCGCAGCAATCCCCTTGGCGGGCAGGCGGCACGGGTGATTTTCCATATCAACACAAAGGGTTGTTCCGAGCTCGTTTTGCAACCGCGCCGAAGGTGGGACATGGGTGAAGTCCGGGATGCCGCGCAGCACAATCGATGCCCCCAACAAATCTGGTGTCAAACCAGGCGCCCCAATGGCAGCGGCGATTGTCTCTAACTCTTCGGCCGAGAGGATCGACACTTGCCGGGTATTGCGAATTTCCGTCCCGCGTTGCGGGTATTGTGTCAACACCCGCGCACATGATGGCCGGGTCAGCCCGCCATGCGATTCGCCCACAACGCCAGTCCATTCTAAATCCAAGGCTGTACGCGCCACACTTGCCAGTTGCGCCTTGCGGTCTTCGACCACGCCGAGCCATTCCACTTCGCCGACAAACTCCGTCGCAACCAATGCAGGCATGGCCTATCTCCCTCAAAAAAGACCCAACCCAATCGCAAGTCGCCTTCGATGACCAACCTTTGGTTTCTTGGTTGCCGATAAACTTTTGCAAAAGGCAAAAAGACCCCGGTCATCACAAACCAGGGCCTTTCGATATCAAAACAGGTCCGCGTCAGGATGTCGGCTCAGGCTCCAGCCCACCACTGTCATCACGCTTTGGACGCGGCTTGGTTTTAGGGACGGCGGTCAGCGACGGCGCGTTGCCCGATGGCGCATCATCTTCATCATCATCGTTCCGATTCAAAGGCTCGCCCGCCATCACTTTTTTGATCTCGGCTCCGGTCAATGTCTCATATTCCAAAAGGCCCTGCGCAAGGTTTTCCCATTCCTCTTTGCGCTCGATCAGAATTCGCTTGGCCGTCTCATACCCGGCATCTACCAGCTCTTTGACTTTCTGGTCGATAATCTGCTGGGTCGCCTGCGAATGATTGGTCCCACCGCCATAGGTGCCCAAATAAGACTGCTGTTCATTGGCGTAATCGACATGGCCAAGTTCTTCGGCAAAGCCGAACTGTGTCACCATGGCCCGCGCGATCTTTGAGACCTGCTGGATATCCGACGTGGCGCCCGAGGTCACATTCTCGGCTCCGAATTTCAACTCTTCGGCGACTTTACCCCCCATCGCCATAGCAATTTTGGAGGTATATTTGGTCCGTGTGACCGACAATTGATCCCGCTCTGGCAAGCTCATCACCAATCCCAACGCGCGACCCCGGGGGATAATTGTGGCTTTGTGGATCGGATCATGCTGCGGCACGTGCAAACCGACCACCGCGTGCCCCGCCTCATGATAGGCAGTCAGAGCTTTTTCATCCTCAGTCATCACCATGGACCTGCGCTCGGCACCCATCATCACTTTGTCCTTAGCGCGTTCGAAATCCTCCATTGTT